>JAUSTR010000023.1 GCA_030812955.1 Bacillus alveayuensis | reverse complement strand
GACGAATTTTTTCAGTGTCAAGTGAATATGAGATACCCAAAGAAACCTATCAAATCAAGGATTAATCATAAATTTTTCACTGCGAAAGTTGAGTTCTTTATTAATTATTAGCTCAATTACGGAAACGGGTGTTTTTAAATGGTGCATCCAATGGGATAAAAAATAGATTCTCTCTTTATTTCGCTCTTTTAGTTCATGATATTTGCCAGTTTGTTCTCGGATGATTTTATTTAACAGTTGCTGAAACAATTTCTGTTCCTCTGTATGTGGATGGAATTCTATAAATTGATTCCTTAACATATGCTCGACCGCCCGATTTGCTTCATGATAGCGGAAAAAATCAATTATTAGGAAAATCGTTAATAAACATAACCCTATGGAAAAAGGATAGAAAAACTCATCGTTTGCCGGTTCATTAAGATGAAAAAAAGTGATGATGCAGATCATATTTGCCAGATAAAATCCGATAAAAAGGAACCTGTCTTTGAAAAATCTTACTAAAATTTGTTTAAGCATGGTTATCCCTCATAGCACTAGTGTAATCGAATATATATCCTACCCCTCTTTTACTTTTAATCACACGACTATACCCCAGTTCTGAAAGTATATTTCTGATTCTACTTATATTTACAGTTAGTGTATTATCATCTACAAATGTAACCGAATCCCATACTTCCTCAATGAGCTCCTCTCTCGATACAAAAGTGCCGTTGTTATCCATTAATTTTTTCAAAAGCTTGTACTCGTTCTTGCTTAATTCAACTTTTTTCTCATGGCAGCATAAAGTAAGAGTGTTGCCATCAATACATAACGGACCAACACAAGTTTTTATCGTTTCTTTGTGAGCGTACTCCCCGTATACTCTTCTTAATGCAGCTTTGATTTTAGAATGAAGTAATTCAAAGGTAAAGGGCTTTGTAATATAATCGTCTGCTCCAAGTTCGATCGCCATAATCTGATCCATTTCTTGACTGCGGGCAGAGATGACAAGGATTGGAACATGAGAATCTTTGCGAAAACTTCTGCACAAAAAAAACCCGTCATAATAAGGTAAGTTAATATCCAACAATACTAAAACGGGTTTTAGACTATTAAATTCCTCTACAATATTAGAAAAATTCATAGGTTGATGCACAACATACCCGTAGCACTCTAAATATTCCTTAATAAGTGTGCTTAACTGTGTATCATCTTCAATAAGTAAGAGATTGTACATAGTTATACTCCTTTTTTACTATTGACCTAGATACTAGGGTCTTTCTCTAAACTTATTTAGTACGAAATGGTTTCGAGGGAAGTTAAAATATAAGAGAATGTTTTTCTTTATTATAATAACATTTTAGTTTAATGGTTTAATTGATTTTCAAGAATGTTATGAAAAACTCAACTTTCACAGAGTGAAATCGGCCAATCAGCTTGATGATTTATACACGTATTATAAAATGAGAGCCCTATCAAGGACTCCCATTTATGACTTCTTATTACAAAGGCTCATGTCACGTCCCACAAAACGTCCGGTATGGCTCACATGATGGTGGTGGGAGTTCCGTGTATTCTTCTTGATCTTTCGTGTATGCGTAAGGGTCAGAAAGAACATGAAGGAACTTCTCCATGACACTGTAGTCACCTTTTTCGACTGCCGCTTCTAGTGCTTCTTCAACACGGTAGTTTCGTGGAATGATGGCTGGATTATTTTTACACATACGTTCTTGAACGGTTTCTTCTGATTCGGGCTGCTTCTTTAGTCTTTCTTTCCAATTCTCGTGCCACTCTTTAAATGTATTGGTGTTAAATAGTTCCATCCCTTCATACTGACCCAATGTCAAGGCGCGGAAAGTATTCGTGTAATCTGCTTCATATTTTTGCATCATCTTCAGAAGATCTTTAATTAATATTTCATCCTGATCTTCTTCATTACTAATGCCAAGCTTAGCTCTCATTCCTTCAAGCCAATGGTGATAATACAGTTTTGAAAATTGGGTAATGGCCTCTTTTGCCATTTCGATTGCCTGATCTTCATCTTCATGTAATAGTGGTATTAAGCTTTCTGCCAATCTTGCCAAGTTCCAGCTTCCTATATATGGTTGATTTCCATAAGCATATCGACCATGATAATCAATGGAACTGAATACTGTTTCGTAATGAAACGTATCCATGAATGCACAAGGTCCATAATCAATGGTTTCTCCACTGATGGTCATATTGTCTGTATTCATAACCCCATGAACAAAACCGACTAATTGCCACTTGGCAATCAGTTCTGCCTGTCGTTTCATTACTTCTTCAAGCAAGAAAAGATAACGATTCCCTGCCTCCACAAAGTTTGGAAAATGTCGTTCTAAAGCATAGTCTGCTAGGGCTTGTAATTCTTCAAGCGTTCCCCACTGCGAGGCATATTGAAAAGTTCCAACACGCAAATGACTGGATGCGACGCGCGTTAAAATCGATCCAGGAAGCTCCTTTTCACGTATTATCGTCTCACCTGTTGTCACAACAGCAAGGCTTCGTGTCGTTGGGATTTGTAGGGCATGCATCGCTTCACTAATGATGTATTCTCGTAGCATCGGACCTAATGCAGCACGCCCATCTCCTCCACGTGAATATGGGGTTTTTCCTGACCCTTTCAGCTGAATATCAAACCGCTCACCATTTGGAGTGATTTGCTCACCTAATAGGATGGCTCTTCCATCTCCAAGCATAGTAAAATGACCGAATTGATGGCCTGCATAGGCTTGGGCTAGCGGTGTTGCTTCTTCTGGAATACGATTTCCGGCAAATACTTCTACTCCCTCTTCGCTTTCCAATACTTCTTCGTCTAAACCGAGAGATTTAGCCAATGCATGATTGAGTATAACCAATTCCGGTGCTTTTACAGGTGTAGGATTAAGCTTACTAAAAAAACGATCCGGTAGACGTGCGTAACTATTATCAAAATTCCATCCTGCTTTCAATATGGTCATCTCCTCTGTGACAAACTTTGTCAACTTTTTAACTTTCATATCATTAACAAATGAGCGAAAAACCTAATCATCATCATATAAATACTTCAATGGAACATATCTTTTACTTTTAGTTATTATTAATAATTATCTACAAAGAATGCTCAAAAAATATCTTCTGTAAGATCTTTTTAGAGCCAGCTCTGGAAAAGTGGATTTTATCCAAAAATGTTATATGTTTAAGTTTGTTTTAATAATTCGTCTCACAACTTTCCAAAAACCATTTTCAACCTTTATTATTTGATGTTTTTCATGAATCTCATTAGTAACATGTTTTTATGTGAATCCTTGATATTTCAAATAAACTTTTGAAGAATCAATTGTGGCACCTTTCAACACCCATGCTGTGGGTCCCAATAGTTTACCATTTGTCAGATAAAACACTGAACCATCATTACAAGTAATTAAATCCAACGTTTGAGGAATATACTTGTTAATATCAAAAAATTCTTCAAAAACATTATTATTAATTACCATTTTTTCATTTCACCTAATTTTAGATTTATTCTCAATAAATTTTAAAAAATAAATGTAGATGAGCAAATTCCCTAACATAAATTTACATCCAAACAAAAAAGGAGAGAGGAATCCAACTCCTTGGTTAGAATAGATGTGCTACCAACTACCTACAAGGAGTTTCATGTCTCATGAGTAGATTAGCACATCATCAAGGAATCCACAAATTTTTCACAACGTTTGGTCATTTCTCTTGTTTCCTATCTTATTTATGTCCTTCATTAGTCCTATGAAGGACCTTTCTTATGTTTTCTATCTTCATTATGTCCTTCATTAATCCAATGAAGGACACTTCTTATGCTTTCTATCTTATTTTTGTCCTTCAAAAGCCTCATGACGGACATTCATCATCTACATTTGCTTCTTTTTGGACTTCATCTCCCCCTGAAGCTATGGATTCCGTGTTCGCGAACGTCAAGTAATGAAACGGTATTGGATTTTTGTACAACTTGCTTATGTGTATAGTATGTTCGAATCCAACAGCAATTTTTCGGATGTGCTCGATCTCCTGCGTAAGAGAAAAGGACATAGCCTCGTGGAGTTCATTTACCATGCGGTGAAACAAAATATTCCCATTGATTCTGTGAAAAAACAGCTCCACGTGACATAAGGGGTAACCTGTTTGTTTTTTTATTTGTAATTATTGTAATCAGAATTGCTCAACTACAGTTAGGAACTAAAAATATATTGCATAAATACTTAATCTCTCGCATTCTATAATAGTTCTTCTTTAAACTTTTCTCTATCCATGTCCATATATCTGTTATATGATTAAAGTATAGATAATGTTTAAAAGCTCTAATTATCATTCTTTGGAGGTTATGATGAAACGGCTTACAGACCATTTGATTGTGATTTCGTTTGATTGTCTTTCCTCTTTAGACTTTCCAATGTTAAAGGAACTTCCTCATTTTAATGAACTTCTAGAGAACGGATCTTACTGTGAAAATGTCGAAACGATTTATCCTTCTCTTACCTATCCTTGTCACACGTCGATTGTTACAGGTAACTTTCCAAATCGCCACGGTGTTATCAATAACACATTTCTTCAGCCTGGTATGCACTCCCCAGATTGGTATTGGCACCGCAAAAATATTAAAGGTACAACTCTTTATGATGAAGCAAAAAAACAAGGAATGAAAACGGCCGCATTATTATGGCCTGTCACAGCTAGAGCGAAAATCGATTATCATATGCCCGAAATTTTTGCAAACCGTCCTTGGCACCATCAAATCCCAGTATCTTTATGGAATGGTAGCTTTTTTTACCAACTCGAAATGAATGTTCGTTTTGGCCACATTCGAAAAGGATTAAGTCAGCCAGAGCTTGATGATTTTGTCCTGGAATCGACGGTTCATACGATGAAAACAAAAAAGCCAGATTTATTACTTGTTCATTTTGTTGACTTAGATACACAGAGGCATTATCACGGTTTTTCTTCAAAGGAAGCCGCTTCTGCTATTTTACGTCACGACAATAGGCTAGGTCGCATAATCGATGCATTAAAGGAAACTGGTATTTATGAAAAATCAACGATTGTGGCGCTTGGAGACCATAGTCAACTCGATCATTCCAAAGCCATTAAGCCAAATGTCTTACTGAAAGAGCGTGGACTTATTTACGTTAATCCAAAAGGAAAAGTAATAGATTGGAAGGCTTATTGTAAAAGCTGTGATGGATCCGCTTATATTTATGTAAAAGATGAGACCGATTCAGAAACTAAAAGAATGGTTCAAGAGCTTTTTGACTATGTAGTTCAAGATGAAAATAACGGAATCAAGCGGGTAATTTCAGGTGAAGAAGCTTTTCAAATGGGTGCTGATGGGAATGCATTTCTCATGATTGAAGCGCAAAAAGGCTATTATTTCAAAGAATATTTTGATGGTGAATACATCGATAACATTACGGCAAATGATGTGAAAGAAAGACGCTATACGTTTGCGAGCCACGGGTACTCTCCTAAAAAAGATGATTACCAAACGGTTTTTATGGCTACCGGTAAAGGAATTCGCCCCAATGTCGTCATCCCATCAATGCGTCTTGTTGATGAGGGACCAACGTTTGCGCGTTTACTTGGTCTTGAATTAGGGAAAACGGATGGAAAGATTATCGAGGAATTATTAAAAATGTAAAAAATACGTAAAATTTTCCTATTATTCATTTTGTAAACTGCTTTTTTAGTAAAATGAAAGTACAGTTTACAAGGGAGGTCGTCTCATGAAAGGTTTTTCGAAAGAGGAAAAGAGTTGGATTTTCTATGATTGGGCAAACTCTGCTTACTCGATTATTATCACAACCGCTGTACTCCCTTTATTTTATAAAGCGGCCGCTACAAATGCTGGGGTGAGTGCCGCTAACTCTACGGCTTATTTAGGCTATACAATAGCGATTGCTACGTTTATATTAGCGATGATAAGCCCTATTTTAGGAACAATCGCTGACTATCAAGGCTATAAGAAAAAATTCTTTACTTTTTTCTTTATTTTAGGAGTTTCAGCAACTGGATTACTAGCTTTTATTCCAAGTGATCAATGGCTCCTTTTACTCATGTGTTATACCATTGCGACTGTCGGATCAGCTGGTGCGAATGTGTTTTATGATGCCTTTCTTGTTGATGTTTCCGATGAAAAACGTATGAATCGAGTTTCAGCCTTTGGCTTTGGATTAGGTTATATCGGAAGTACGATTCCTTTTATCATCAGTATCGCGATTATCATTTTGTCTCAAATTGAATTATTGCCGTTCTCAACCACCATTGCTAGTAAAATCGCCTTTCTCATCACTGCTTTATGGTGGCTTTTATTCACGATACCACTTTTGAAAAATGTTCATCAATTTCACTATATTGAACGTGAAGCAATACTAGTCGTTAATAGCTTTAAACGTCTTGGTAAAACGATAATAGAAATTAAAAAATACCGTCCTCTCTTTTTATTCTTACTCGCCTATTTCTTCTATATTGATGGAGTTGGAACGATTATTTCGATGTCTACAGCGTATGGTACTGATTTAGGAATTGGATCGACAGACCTCTTAATCATTTTATTTGTAACGCAAGTTGTGGCTGCTCCTTTTGCTATTTTATATGGAAGATTAGCGGAGAAATTTACGGAAAAGAACATGCTTTATGTAGGAATTATCATTTATATTATCGTATGTATTTATGCTTATTTCTTAGAAACAACCATTGACTTCTGGATTTTAGCTATGCTTGTCGCTTCATCACAGGGTGGGATTCAAGCATTGAGTCGATCTTATTATGCAAAACTCGTGCCAAAGAAAAATGCCAATGAATTTTTTGGTTTTTATAATATTTTTGGAAAGTTTGCTTCCATAATGGGGCCGCTCTTAGTTGGTTTTACTGCTCAAATGACTGGAAATTCGAAAATGGGTGTTTTTAGCTTAGTCATATTATTTATTGTTGGAATTATGGCTCTTCTATTTGTACCAAAACCAAATGAAATTTCTCTAAAAGAGGTAGCTGAAGTAGGAAAAGGTCTTTAACTTATCATCCCCTAAATTACTTCTTTTGTTATGAATTATTTTAAAATAATTAAAAAATGCTCTTTTCTGTATTTTTTCGTAAACCTTTTTATTTTTATCTTTTTCATTATAATTTTTACTAGTATTTTTTTATTTTTAAAATAATTTTTGAAAAAAGGAGGAGCAAAATGACTGAAGGCAGGAAAGCCACAAAGAATGCTTTTGTCATGCGCTCATTAGATTGGATTGAGCGTATTGGAAATAAACTTCCACATCCAATCACATTATTTTTCATTTGTGCAGGATTCGTCGTTCTATCTTCTGCCATATTATCGATGTTAGGAGTTTCAGTAGAGGATCCAACTTCTGAAACAGGAAAACTTGAAGTGTTTAATCTATTAAGTAAAGAAGGAATACAGTATATGTTTGAAAGTGCCGTTTCAAACTTTACTGATTTCCATCCATTAGGAACTGTATTAGTAACGATGCTAGGGATTGGTCTTGCAGAACGTTCTGGACTCATTAGTACAGCGTTAAGAGCTCTTGTAACATCTGTACCGAAACAGTTAATTACAGCTGCACTTGTCTTTGGCGGTGTGATGTCCAGTATGGCCGCTGATGCAGGCTATGTTGTGTTAACTCCTTTAGGGGCTGTCTTATTTGCTGGTCTTGGACGTCATCCGTTAGCGGGCTTAGCTGCGGCATTTGCCGGTGTTTCTGGAGGGTTTAGTGCAAACCTTCTGTTAACGTCCTTAGACCCACTCTTAGGAGGACTAACGATTGAATCAGCCAAAATTATCGATCCAGCATATGCAGAACAAATGAACTATGCGATGAACTACTATTTTATGATCGTTTCGGTTTTCATATTGACGATTGTTGGGACACTTGTAACAGAAAAAATTATTGAACCTCGTTTAGGTAAATATGAAGGCGGCTTGAAAGAAGATGTCGAGTACTTAAATCCAATTGAAAAGAAAGGGTTATGGGCGGCATTTATTTCAATCATCATTACTTCTGTATTCTTAGTGATGTTAGCTATACCAGGGTTTGGACCACTTGGAGGAGACGGGAAGTTTATTGACTCTCCGTTTTTAAAAAATTTAGTTCCAGTATTATTAATTTTCTTTTTTATCCCTGGACTTGTATATGGCATAGTCACAAAGAAAGTTAAAAGTGATAAAGATGTAGCGAATCAATTAGGAGATACGATGGCGACAATGGGAATGTACATTGTATTAGCTTTTGCTGCTGGTCAATTTGTCGCTTACTTTAACCATACAAATATCGGGAAAATTTTAGCCATAGCCGGTGCTGACTTTTTAGAAAACATTGGATTAACTGGGATTCCTTTGGTGATTGCGTTCATGGTTGTCACTGGGTTTATTAACTTATTTATCGGAAGCGCATCTGCAAAATGGGCGATTATGGCACCTGTATTCGTTCCGATCATGATGAATTTTGGCTATTCGCCTGAATTTACGCAAACGTTATACCGCATTGCGGATTCAACGACGAATATTATTTCACCATTAATGCCATATTTCGCTATTGTGATCGCTTTTGCTCAAAAGTATGATAAACGAGTAGGGATTGGAACATTAGTATCGACAATGCTCCCTTATACCATTGCCTTTTCCATAGTGTGGGTGATCGTTTTAATCCTCTGGATGTTATTAGGTCTACCCCTTGGGCCGAATGCTCCGATCTATTATCAATGATCATATAAAAAACTGCACCAATTCAGGTGCAGTTTTTTATATGGGAGAAAATATTGCATGAAATATTGCAAGTTACTTTTCCAAAAGAAAAAAAAGAATATCGTGCGGATAATCGATGGCTTTCCTAGACGCACTCTTGTGTCACTAGTTATGAGGCGAAACGAGTTATAATGATAATGACTTATGCAACTTGTATTTATAAAATAAATAAGGATAAACTGCTAGAATGTAATCGTTTCATTCATTCTTTTTTGTTTTCGAGCAACTTCTTCTACTACTACAAATATATAAAAATCCCGCAGCTACTTGCCGCGGGGACAAGGAGATTTATTCTTGTTTATAAATTCCATACTTCACAATCTTCAGATAATCATTTAGTTCTCTTATCAAAGGCTCCGTATGATCTTTGAGATCAAATTGCTTATTTTTGTATAGAACAAAATATTTATTAGATAGCTGTTCAACGATAAACATCGTCATGCGGATAACGGTATCAACCGAAATATCATCTCTTAGTTTTTCCGTGTGGATAAGATCTTTAATATAAACATGCTCCAGCATGAAATCTTCTTGATAAGTTTCGTTGTGTTTCTTTATTATTTCTTCCATTTCCTTCTTTACCGCCACAGGTGGATTTGTAAAGGCATCTGCGATAAACTGAGTTTCTTGGAAATATAGAGCCGTTACTCGTTGTTTTGCCAGTACGATTTCTTGAATCCTTTCAAAAAAATCATCAGATTGAATTTTCCTTAACTCATCCATTGTTTTTTCCGTTAAAAGATCCTTCACATAATTCACTAAATAAAGGTATAGGTTTTTCTTGCTCTTAAAATAATGGAAAAGGATCCCTTTGGAAATTCCAGCCCGACTCGTTATGACATCTGTAGAGGCTTTTTCATAACCATTTTTCACAAATTCGTCAATGGACACTTTGATTATCAGGTCTTTTTTTTCTTGTGGCTGCTTTTCAAAAGCTGAATACAATTGCAACACCTCTTATTTTTATATCACACTGCCAAATCTTTCTTTCTGTATACAATATAAGAAGTTATAATACTAATTAAAATGACGGAAGCCATAATAAAGATATAGAGGGACTTAAGCTCGTTATCTTGAATAATTTGGGCAGCATCCACATATTTAAACGGACTAAAATATTTAAGGAATTCTAAGTCTTCCGATATCCCTGCCAATACATTCATAAAGTAGGCAGCTAGGACAATCCCAAGTGAGATGGGAAGGATGCTTCTCGTTTTTCTCAAGATTGATGACAACATAAATGAAATCGCAGCAAATGTCAAATGAAGCAAAATTGTTGCAACGATCAGTAAACTAAATGGCTCTGTCGGAACATCAGGGTCTTTTTCAAATTGAAATCCAATTAAGCTTGCAATCGTCGAAACCCCATTCAAAATCAATACATTTACGAAAACGGCTAAAAGCTTTTCTGTTACAATTTGGCTTCTTGTAATGGGCTTTGAAAGCAAAAATTCTATCGTTTTTTCATTTTCTTCCTTTGCCAAGATATTAGACGCAAGAATGGCTGCGTAAATACTTCCTAAAAGGGTTGTCATTATATAGATTTCGACGCCGTAAAAACCAAGCAAGTCTCCCATGTTTAATTGATTCATGCCAAACGCTTTTTTAATTGAATCCGGATAAACCTCAAGCAGCTTTTCCATCGATTTTTGCTGCTCTGCAAATTGAGGAAAAATACTTAATGTCAATAAAATAAGACCAGTGAGTACGATGCTCCATATGATCAATGATTTTAAATTTCGCTTAAACTCTCTTTTGAAAATCATTTTTGATCCCTCTCTCACTTTTCATAATAATGAATAAATATTTCTTCGAGAGTCGGCTCTTCGATTAATAGATCCTGAACCGGCAAGGTATTTATTTGATTTAGAAGGTCCTTCATTTTCCCGCTGTAAAGCAGCGTCATTTCGTTGCCGTTTATTTCTTTTTTGACAATCCCCTCTAGATAGAAATCAATTCGATCTGATTGTTCAAATGTTATGGTAATATTTTTCAAATTGTTCTTCGTTAGATTTTCAATCGTTTCTACTTTTACAAGCTCCCCTTCTTTAATAATGGCGACCCGATCACACATCTTTTGCACTTCAGAAAGAATATGGGAAGAGAAAATAATGGTTGTACCGTTCTCTCTTTCCTCTGTTAGAAGCTCGAAGAAGATGTTTTGCATTAGTGGATCGAGTCCGCTAGTCGGCTCATCCAATATAAGGAGTTTAGGCTCATGCAAAAGCGCCTGGACAATTCCAACCTTTTTTCGGTTTCCAAATGAAAGATCCTCAATTTTTCGATTAAGGTCTAGATTAAGCCGTTCCGCCAAGTCATTCATTCTTTTTGCATCAAATTTTTTATAGAAGTGAGCTGAGTATTTTAATAAATCGATTACCTTCATATCATCGTAATAATGGATCTCAGACGGCAAATAGCCCACGTGTTGTCTAATTTCTTTTGAGTGTTTGACAATATCCTTTCCAAAAATTGTTGCACTTCCGCTAGTCGGATAAATGAAATTTAAAAGCGTTCGAATCGTTGTACTTTTTCCTGCTCCATTTGGACCGATAAAACCAAAAATTTCCCCTTCTTCAATGGAAAATGTAAGGTTTACAATTCCCCGATTCTTTTTATAACTCTTAGTCAAATTTTTAAGATCAACAATTTTCATACTTTCCCTCCTTTGGGACGGATCATAATAGTTGACTGATCAGTCAATACCATTATATAGAAAATTCGACTCATAAGTCAACATATTTTTAAAAAAGGCTGCTTAGGTGAAAGTAAAAAGTATTTTTGAGATAAATTTGACTTCTTTTTTTAGAGGAATAAAGAGGAAAATCAATAGTTTGAAAAGAAATGATATGTTTACGATAATCGGCTTTTTCTCCTATTTTTTTATCGTATTCCGTCGAATTAGAACGTGCTAAGCACATGTTTTGATGTTATAATGATAGCGAATTATAAAATGAAGAAAGGGGCATACCCATGTCAAATATTTCAAATGAAATGATTTTACAAGCAATTAAAGAACTGGCAGATCAGCTAAAAAATCATACAAAAGAAACGAATCTTCGCTTCGAACAAATCGACCGTCGTTTTGAGCAAATTGATCATCGTTTTGAACAAATTGATCAACAGCTTGTACAAATTAATCAACGATTTGAGAAAGTCGAAAAAAAGATCGAGCAGATGGACAAACAAATCACGGATGTAGCAAACGGTCAAAAAATTCTCGTGGAAGAATTGTTTGATAACAAAAAAGAAATGAAACGAGTTAAAAATGTCCTGAACATGTTTTAAACGTTTTCTGTTAATTGAACAATAACCCGATTTGCTGTCCAAGGGATCATAAGCAAAACAAGTAACAAATGCTTAGTTTTGATTTTTTCACAACAACCGAAAATATCTTCTTTAATCTTCAATTCTATGCACATCAGCATTTATTAAAACTTTGAATAAATTCTTGATCGATATCCACGACTAGAAATTCAATGTCATTCACCGGCTCTAAAATTTCTTTATAAATCACAGCAACTTGTTCTTTATTTAATTTTCCTACTCCGGTTCCTAAAGCTGGGAGTGCTACCTTATGAATCCCGTTTTCTTGGCAGTAGAGAACTAAATGTTGCAAGCACTTTTTGACAATATCATAAGAGGTTTTCCCAGCAGGTTCTTTCATTGTCACTAAATGAATAATCCCTTTGAATGGAAGGGCTCCTGCATTTGTGACATAAAGGTTGCCAGGCATTGGATTTTGTTCTTTGCAAACGCTGATTGCTTCTTCTTCAATTTCTCGACCGCCCGCTTTTCGAATCGCAGCGGCTACTCCCCCTCCCATCGGACCGATTCCATTTGCTGCGTTACAAATATAAGAAACATTTTGAAGTGTAGTAATATCCCCATTTACAACCTTTATCATATCTTTCACTCCTCATCCACGATCATTCATTTTTTTATTATACTACAAATTCCATATGTTTTTTCCAAAATTCTACAACTTCCTAATGGCCAGCGAAGTATCCATGGAAAGTAATATTTGTCATCGGTGAAACTTCTCTTTTGCTTCAATAGATTTCACAACATCCAATTGGTTCATGAACAGACCTATGTTATTCTATAAAAAATCCCCATTCACTTTGGAAACACGTGAGGAAGGTGGAAACATGTTAACGAAATGGTTAAAGGTGTCTCAATATACGGTGGTGCTAACAGGAGCTGGCATGTCTACAGAAAGCGGACTTCCTGATTTTCGTTCGGCTAAGGCTGGACTATGGAGCAAGAAAAATCCTCAACAGCTAGCAAGTACATTTGCACTTAAGCACAATCGGGACGATTTTATTTCCTTTTATCAGTATCGGATTCGTACGCTTCACGAATGCAAACCGCATCTAGGACATATGATTCTAGCGAAGTGGCAAAAACGAGGAATCGTTCAAAACATCGTTACGCAAAATGTAGACGGATTTCACAAGCAAGCAGGAAGTGAAAACGTGATCGAGCTTCACGGATCGTTAAGAACGATACATTGTCAACGTTGTCATCAAGTGTACGATAGCGATTTATACATACATGAACAATTTCATTGTACGTGTGGCGGTTTTTTGCGGCCATCCGTTGTCTTATTTGGGGAATCGCTGCCAACCGATGCGATCGAGCAAGCATGGTCAGTAGCACAAAAAGCGGAATTGTTGATCGTTTTAGGCTCTTCATTACAAGTATCTCCTGCCAATCAGCTGCCGCTTTTGGCAAAACGAAATGGTTCCAAGTTCGTCATAATCAATATGGAACCGACGGAATTGGATGAATGGGCAGATGTCGTTATTCATCACCGAAAAATTGGTGATGTTTTAAGGGAAATAGATGAACAATTAAAAGTGGAGGAATGAAAACATGGACATTGTAGCCACTTTACCAAAAGTGCTGAACGAAATTGGTGACGATACAGCTATCATCGATTGCAAACGCATAACTGGGGGAGATATAAATTCAGCATACTATGTAAAAAGTGAAAAGCGGCCGTATTTTGTCAAAGTAAACGAAAACAACCCTCCGCGCTTTTTCAAAAGTGAAGCCGTTGGTCTTGAATTGCTTCAAAAAACGAATGTCGTGAAAGTTCCAAAAGTCTATTACGTCATGGAAGAAAAAAGCGGGGCATATGGCTTGTTGCTGCTTGAATGGATTGAAGGAGAAAAAACAAACCAAACATCAATGTGGCTTGGACAAGCAGTTGCTAAACTCCACCAATGTTATGGGCAGCATTTTGGTTTAGCACATGACAATTATATCGGTCGGCTGCCACAAGCAAATGGATTATATGAAAATTGGATAGATTATTTTGTAAACTGCCGCCTCCTCCCCCAAATTCAATTAGCCGAACAGCAAAGTAAAATGCCAATAGTCCGACGACAAAAACTAGATAAATTGTTAGTTTCCCTAGACCGCTGGCTTCCGAAGCTATGTCGCCCTTCTTTACTGCATGGCGACCTTTGGGGAGGGAATTGGATCGTCGGTGATAAAGGAATCCCTTACCTTATTGATCCGTCTGTGTTTTATGGCCATTATGAATTTGAAATCGCCTTTACAGAATTATTTGGTGGATTTCCACCATTATTTTATGATGCCTATAATGATATTCAACCGCTATCACCAGAATATAAGGAAAGAAAAGAACTATATCAATTATATTATTTGCTTGTTCATCTCAATTTGTTTGGAGAAGCTTACGGTTTTTCCATCGACCGAATTTTGCAAAAGTATGTCGGCTAACGCCCCTTCGAACCACTTTGACTGAAATTCAAAAAAGAGTAGTTTAGAGGAAAAATCAAGATACTAACAAAAGAGAGTCCATTGATTTATTTAGAAATACGGACTCTCTTTTTCTCATATTCTAACATCCTTTGACATACTTCGGGGTATACTAGGTGCTTATTCTAATTTGGTAACAGTTTTCCTATTTTGAATAAAACAGGGATAAAACTTAATAATGCCCCTCCTACTATGAGTATTGATAAAGTTAATTCTTTAAATGTTAATTCGTTCCTTTGAAAAAATTGATAAAGAATGAAACTGTTAATAGGAATATTTAATAAAATACCTGTTAAAAGTCCTGGAGCATATCTTTTTAATACGATTCAAATACTTTTTTATTAATTCCATACATCGCTATCAATCATTTCTTCTTTTATTTTTTTAGCAACGCTTCGATTTGATGAAAATATTCATTTACGATTTTATTTTTTAATTCCTCATAATCTTCTTGGTTATACACATGTGTAGTTGCATTTCGCGAACTCAACATATCGTTCCATACATCAATATTTTCAATCCACCCTTCCTTAAAAGCTTGACGATAACATTCCCGCGGACTTTTTAGTTCAGGTCCGGATGACTTAAAAATTTTTGATAAAAGCTTCCAAAGTTGATCTTCTAAAATCTCATATTTTTTCACAATCGAATCCCTAAACACTTCTTCATTTATTCGTCTTCATTTGTCAATTGTTGAGATGCGAAATCACATTTTTTAAGTGCAGCAATAGACGAAATGCGTTATGATACGACAACATGATCGATTCTTTGTATTTGTCAAACCAATCACCTATTTCCAATCTTCCGCCTTTCTCTTAAATAATAACATATTCAAGCTACGGCTTCATCTGATGATTGCAAACAAGGCATACGTTTAACTTGATATGGTTGTTAATAAAAAGAATCCCTTGGAATTCATGATGCAGATTCCAGAAAATGTGTTCTTAATCTGTGTGAAAACGGTCAGTTTCGTTCAGGTATAGCGGGTAGTTGAGGATTATGAAGATCGTGGATGGCGGAAGTTTACTGTATTCCAATCCATGGACAAAGTTTAGGGTGTGACAGTGCACAGTCCTACTCTTTTTTCTATGAATGCGTTAAATTTTATTCCATAATCTATGATATAATATAAAAGCAATAGTGCGGGAAACTCAAGGGTGGACGGCATTATACCCCTTAGAGAAGGGGTGATGCCGATGACGGTATTTGAAGCGTTAATGTTTGCAATAGCATTTACAAGCTTAATCGTTTCAATACTGTCTTACAATCAAAAGAAATAATCCACCCTTGAGTTGACGGACGTTGGGTGGATTATTTCCTTCCTGTTGTGCCGATCCCCCTTGCAGGGAACCGTCTATTGCATGGCCGAAGATGTTGCAGCATCTTCGGTATTACTTTTGATTATACGGATTCTCTTTATATATTATACATGACTAGCACTAGTATTGTAAAATTAAGATTTATTCGATGTGAACTCCACAAGAAGAATCTTGGATGTAAAACACAGTACGTAAACGGTCAGTTTCGTGAGGAAGCGGCAGGTAGTTGAGAATCGTAATCATTATCGTTGAAAGATTTGTTTTCGTCTTTATGTTATTTTCTTTGTTTGGGAGGTTTAATTTTATTTGCTTTCATATCCCCTTTAAGTTGATTATAGAAATTTTCTCGCGTTCAGTTTATTCCCTGATGGTAAATGTCATAGCCGTAAATTCCTGCTAAATCACCAAATTTCGCGTCTCTTGCTTCTAATGGGTTACAAAGTCTTCCGAATACTTTATCATTTTTAGTTAGCTTTTTTATCGCTTTTTCATCTTTCGGAAATAAAAATAGAAAGAAAGCCAAGAGATTTTTGGTGATATCATTGGTCCTCTTTCCCTATTCTTCTAACAATCTACAAGATCCTTTGGTGTGTGCTAGGCACCGAACAGAAGTCATTTTCTATTATTCTATCATAAATGTTCTAGAATTTGCAGCACCCTTAAAAATAGGTTTCCTAGGTCATTTTATTATTCGCTGCGAATTTTCTCATTACTTAAATACAGATACCAGGAGACGGACGTAAAGGATTGAATGAACTCGATATATATCCGCCAACTATGTATTCTCCAAAGTCTGATTTTCCGAACGCTTCTTGTTACTTATATTAGTTAATTCAATTGAGTATATTTCAGACATATTCTATAATGAATATTGATATGAACTACTTTCGAGTATACTAAATTGATCGAAAGGGTGATCTTTGTGAATGAAAAAATACTTGAACAAATTTTAATAGAGTTAAGAGGGATCAAGGATGAACAACAAAAAGCCAATGAACGTTTAAGCATTTTGGAAAATGGGCAGCAAGAAGCCAATCAACGTTTAAGCATTTTGGAAAATGGGCAGCAAAAAGCCAATCAACGTCTAAGTAACTTGGAAAATATTATTCAAGAGCTAAAGGAAACAACTTCACGAATTGAAGAAAAACAGCAAATCATCTATGAACAAACCGGGAAGTTATCTGAGTATCACACTGAAGTTCAAACCCAACTTTCTGAAATAAAAGATAGACTTCAGTTTAATACACATAAAATAACTGAAACGGAATTAGAAATTTTTAAGTTAAAGAAACAATAAATTTGTAAAATGATGAGTAGAACTAGAGGTCGACAAACCACTCATCATCCATAATATAAAAATCTGTTCAAATAAATGCGGGGTGTAAATCACTTCATCAATCCTTTTGACGTAATTTCGTACATCGCCCCAACTAAGGAGTATGATAAACAAGTAAAGGAGCTAAATATTCAAGGAAGCCATTCCCGGAGCAGGAAACTGCCTTGATAATGCCTGTATTGGAGAGTTTCTTCTCACTAATTGAATTTAGTGCGTCCTAAAACAATCGATCAAGCATATAGGAGGATTAAGATCGATTCCAAGAAAAATTCTACGGCCTTTCTCCGATTGAATACCGTGAAAAAACCGCAGCTTAATAAAATCTTTTTTCATTATCTACTTGACAGGGTTAAAGCAGAATAGGACTTTTTTGTAAAGGTTACATCTTGTATAATTGCACCAAATTGTTGAATAAACACTATTGCTTCTTCTTTCCATTTCTTTCTCTCCCTTCATTTATTCTATTTACTGCGAAAGCAACCATTCATTTGCCAAATTAACAACTAAAAAGAGCTTTATTTGAGTCACGTTTTGATTAACAGTTAAATAACATAAAAGACATTTTATTATTCGGATGGAGTCCTACATTGTGTCACAAAAGCTGTCCTTCTTTTTAGTTTGAGCAGATCCTCTGTGGTGTCAATATCGAATCCCCATTCTGAATTTTCAAACGGTACAGCCATTAAGCTGGAATGATGTTTTTGGAGAATTGATTTTCCTCCCTCATCACCTTGAATTTGCTCAAATTCATCAAATAATTCAGCATCAAACAATACAGGGTGTCCAAGTACATTATTATACTTAGGGCGGAAAATGCGGACACCTTCTTTTCGATATTGATCATATGATTCTAATAATTTCGTTATAACTATTGGAGGTACAAAGGGCTGGTCTGCCAAAAATACGAAGACTGCATCCGTTCGTCCCTTTAAAGCCTGAATCCCTGCTTTAAGAGAGGAAGCCATGCCGGATTCATATTCCCGATTCTCAATGATTTCTATTTCTGTTAAATCAGATGTGTGTTTGCGCAGCTCTTCAATATGTTTGCCTCCGACCAAAACAATTGGTTTTAAGCCAACTGCGGCAACGGTGTTCACAGAGTAGCGAAATAATGGCTTCCCACCTAGAGATAATAACAGCTTTGGTTTTCCCATCCGTTTTGACATTCCTGCTGCTAAAATAATTGCCCCAACCTTTTTCAAACCATCTCTCCCCCAGACTCATTGTCACTGTCTCAATTCCTCAACCGCTCCCAGCAAATACACTACCACTTTCTCACCTGCATTAAATCTTTTTCCCCAGGTACTTTAACGAGACAATTGCTTTCTAGAAAGCTGGACAGAACATTAGAAGCTTGTTTCTTTGATATTTTCACTCTTAGTTCACCGGTTTGAGAAACGTACGTTAATCCTCGTAAAAACCGGGTGTGAGGCATTTGCTTCCCTTCAATTGCCTCGTCACATACCACCATTACCCGTTTCGGCAGCGGATCTTTAGAACCGCTCATATAGCGTATGGCAGGCAGCAAATAAAGATGGGCATTGACATATTACGAAGTGGGATTTCCTGACAAAGCAAAAATCGACTTATCCTGCCATACTCCGCACAAAACTGGAATTCCAGGGCGAGCTAATGTTTTCCAGAATATCACTTTCGCAATAATTTTTTCAAATACCTTTCCAAGGTAGTCATATTCGCCTATGGACACGCCACCGCTTGTAACTAAAATGTGCACCTGCTGAAGAATCTCTAGCATCTTTTTTTCAGCTTTTCTACTTTGTCCTAGGCAATACCGAAATAAACTGTGGTTCGCCTCCTACTTGACTCACTTGACCGGCCAGCATTACGCCGTTACTGTCACGGAGCTTTCCAAGGACGATCGGCTCATCAACGTTCAATAATTCACTTCCCGTTGAAAGAATAACAACCTTAGGCTTCGCATAAACCGGAACAGATGCAATCCCGAATGTAACGAAGCAGCCCAAGTTCAATTGGCCCTAAAAGCGTCCCCTTTGTGAGGACATCCCTCTCTTCTTCAACATCTTGACCCTTTTTGGCAATAGCGTCGCCAATTTTAACCGATTGATAAACCAAAACGCTTTCGCTATCTTCCGCTGCATTCTCAGTTTTCTCTACCATAACGACTGCGTTTGCACCTTCGGGGATAGGTGCTCCCCTCATAATTCGGCTGGCCGTACCTTGGGTAATCTTTTGTTGAGGTAAATGCCCGGTGGGAATATCTTCCAAAACCTTCAGCTTTACCGGGTTAGAAGCGCTGGCATTGATCACATCCTCCGCACGCAGAGCGTAACCGTCTACAGTGGAACGGTCAAAAATAGGGACATCGTGATCTGCCCTTACCGTTTCCGCTAGATAGTACCCAAGAGCTTTAGACAGAGGTATGGTAATAACCGGAAGGGGACGTATCGCAGAGAGAATAAGACGTTGTGCTTCTTCAAATGGAATAGGGGAAGAATTCGGGATATATAACATGCAATCACCACCTGTATATTTTGAAATGATCCTGCGCCTTTCATTAGTTGAAAAAATACGTTCTTTTGTCCCTTCAGTCGACCGACAATTTCGTTGTTTATCATAGCGAATAACTGAAATATATGTTCTTTTCTCCCCCGCTCTGTTTTATCCTCCAATATAGTACATCTCTATCTTCTTTTTGTTCGGCATCGTTGTATTGTTAAATCTTTCTTCAGAGTAACGATCAGCTCGACGGTTCCAAACATCTTGAATGAGATTCTTAATTTCTTCATCCTTTGCCCCGCTTCGGAGCTGTGCCCGCAAATCTGTCCCTTGCGAGGCAAATAAACAGGTGTAAAGATTGCCGTCCGCTGAGAGGCGAGCTCTTGTGCACGTGGAACAAAAAGAGTCCGTTACGGAAGAAATAATGCCTATTTCCTCATTTGTGCCGCGATAGCGATAACGAGAGGCTACTTCTCCAAAATAATTGGACGGGATCGGTTCTAATGGCATTTCAGCGTTCACACGTTCGAAAATTTCTTGCTTGGATACCACTTGTGTTAGATTCCAGCCGTTGCTATTTCCTACATCCATAAATTCAATAAAGCGTAAAACATGTCCGGTTCCACGGAAGTGACGCGCCATGGGCACAATATCCTGATCATTGATCCCCTTTTGCACGACCATATTCACTTTCACCTTCATACCTGCCATTGCGGCCGCTTCAATCCCTTCAAGAACTGTTTTGACGTCACAGCGGCCGCCGTTCATTTGACGAAAAACTTTATCATCTAAGCTGTCCAAACTAACGTTGACACGGTGAAGACCAGCGTCCTTTAACGCTTTCGAATGTTTGGCAAGAAGAGAACCGTTCGTAGTCAAAGCAATGTCAGAAATACCCTCTATAGAACCGAGCATTTCAATTAACTTCGGCAGCTCTTTGCGCAGCAACGGCTCTCCCCCTGATAGGCGAATTTTCTCGACGCCAAGTGAGGCAAAAATGCGAGCCAGTCGAGTTATTTCCTCAAAACTGAGCAACTGATCATTTTTGAGAAATTGAAAATAAGGACCAAAAATCTCCGCTGGCATACAATAGCGGCAGCGAAAATTACACCGATCAGTAACTGAAATGCGCAAATCACGGAGAGGACGCTGAAGGGTATCGGTTATTTTGTTCATATTGCCCATTTTTACACTCTCCTATCATGCGAACATTATTTTGGAGAAAAAGCTTCTCGTGAAAATTCAAGTTGTTCTGAATTTTTGAAACTCTTTGATACAGACATTGATGAATCAGTTCTCACTTGTTTTTTAGTTACCGCCTAAAAATATAAATGGCGGAGGATGGAGGAGACTCCATCTAAAACTCCGTCATTTGTTTCAATTTTTCAAGCAAGCTTATTTTCAAAAATGAGTGATACTCTGGTACTGCCTCCGGTACTGCTTATAAAACCTGCTGCCCTTGGTTTATAAAAAAGGAGATGGACGGAAATCTTATTATATGTTTCTATCAAGTTGAAAATTATGTCTATTCATTCTAAATCTTCAGACAATATTTTCGATGTGCACCAGCACCTATTCCTCAGATCAATGTCAAAGATAACATGATTAAAAGCTTTGCTTTATGTCCTTCTCCGAAAAAATTGTTTTAATGTTCGAATGCTTATCACGGCAACGTTATAAGCATGATAAAAATAAGTCCTTTTCTTCCTAAAGATTTCATGATCTTGCTGTTGAAAAGATATTCCATTGACCTGATTGCAGCTGATCACATAATTGAGCGATAAATCTTCCACCGTAGGCGCCATCAATTGTACGATGATCAAATGAAGCATTTAATGTGATCATCGGCTTTATCTCAGTTTCATAACGATTCGTTAAAACAGGATGTTCTATTATATTTCCAACTGCTAAGATGCCGGTTTCAGGAGGATTTACGATTGCCACAAACTCGTCAACTCCAACTGAGCCAAGATTGGAGATTGTGAAGGTTCCTCCACGCATTTCTTCAGGCTTCAATAAGCCTTTTCTCACTTTCTCAACCAATTTTGTTCTTTTTTCTGCAATCTCGATTAAGGACAATTGATCTGCCTGATGGATGACGGGAACAACTAGACCGTCATCAATAGCAACCGCTAGACCAATATTAATATCTTCATGCTCCAAAATATAAGGATCTCCTTCAGAATCTATGAATGAGGCATTTACCCTCGGGAATTTCTTCAGTGTTAAAGCCACCGCCTGTATGAGAAAATCATTAAATGATAAACGAACGCCTGCCGAATGTTCAATGCTTGAAACTACTGCCTGCCGCAATTGCACGATGGATGATACATCGACTCTTTTCTTGATTTGGAATTGAGGAACATTCATAAAGCTTGCGGTCATTCGCTGCGCAATCGTTTTTCTCATACTTGTAAGGTTAACCCTTTTCCCTTTAGCATGTATCGATGCTATGACTTTATTTTCTGTTTTAACACTTTGATTCACTACATTTGCAGCAGCTTCCGCCACATCTTTCAGAATCACTCTTCCCCTAGGTCCCGAACCTTTAATTTTGGTTAGATCTACTCCGCGTTGCTTTGCAAGTCTTCTAGCTGCTGGAGAAACTCGGATTCTTTCAGTCTTTCCTGGTGAAATGTTCTCTTCTTTTACAGGATTATGATCGGAGCTGCCTTTTTGATCGGTGGAATGTTTACCACTCGATACATATGCAAGAACAGTTCCTACTGGTACAGTTTCACCCTCATCCACAACAATTTCTTCTAACGTTCCCTCTACTTCTGATTCAACCTCAAGACTGGATTTTTCAGTTTCTACAATTAAAATTGGGTCATCTATTTTAATGGTATCACCAATTTTGACCTCCCATGAAACTATGCGAGCCTCTTCCATTGATGAATCCAATTTAGGAAGTACAATTTCCTGCCGCACCTTTTTTCCTCCTTCGTCATAACACATAGATAGCATCTTTTTGTGTATATAAATTGCAATTATTTATCAGAAATGCTTTCAAATAATTGTTGTACTGTGCCATTACACTGTTTCCAATTGTAAATACAAAGATTTTTTTACTCCTTGAATGATATCTTTCGTTTGCGGGAGCATTTCTTTTTCTAAATTTAAGTTATATGGAACAGGAACATCTTCCGCCCCCACTCTTTGTACCGGTGCATCCAGATCATCAAAAGCCTCCTCTTGAATTCTGGCAGCAATTTCAGCTCCCCAGCCGTAAGAACGAGTCGCTTCATGCACAACAACTAATCGGTTCGTCTTTTTTACTGACTCCTTAACTGTTTCTATATCTAGAGGAACAAGAGTACGCAAATCAATTACTTCAGCATCGATTCCTTCTTTTTCTAATTCTTTTGCAGCTTCAAGCGAAAACTGTACCATTCTTGACAGCGTAACAATCGTAACATCCTTTCCAGACCTTTTAATATCTGCCTTTCCTAAAGGAATCGTGTATTCCTCTTCCGGAACTTCTCCTTTTTGAGAGTAAAGCATTTTATGTTCAATAAATATGACCGGACTTCCTTCCCGGATGGATGATTTCAATAATCCTTTCGCATCATAAGGGGTAGAAGGTGCAACGACTTTGAGCCCCGGAATATGTGCAAATAATGTTTCAAGGCTTTGCGAATGCTGGGCGCCATTTCCTCTTCCCCCGCCGCCTTGTGTACGTATTACCATCGGAACGCTCGTTTGTCCTCCAGACATATAGGCCATTTTCGCTGCCTGATTAATAATTTGATCCATCGCTACTAGCGAAAAATCAATCCACATAATCTCAATGACCGGCTTTAACCCCGTCATCGCTGCCCCAACTCCTGCTCCGATAAATCCGGTTTCAGAGATAGGTGTATCGATGACTCGTTCTTTTCCAAATTCATCAAACAAACCTTTTGTCACCTTAAAAACGCCGCCATATGAACCAATATCTTCCCCTAAAAGGACTACTCTATCATCTAATGCCATTTCTTCTTTAAGAGCTTCATTGATTGCTTGGGCATAACTGATGATTCTATTAGTAGACATCATTAAAGATCTCCTCCATTTCAGGTTCTTCAGATTTCATCGCACGTTCATATGCAATGTCAATTTCTTGTATGACTTGTTGTTGTATTTCATCTAATTCTTTTTCGTTCAATACATTTTGTTTTAAGCATACATCCCGAAAATATCTGATCGGTTCTTTTTGTCTCCATTCCTCCACTTCTTCTTTTGTTCGGTACGTCTCCGCATCACCGATCATATGTCCTAACAATCTATAAGTTTTGGCTTCTATAAAGGTAGGCCCTTCACCTGAACGCGCCCGTTCCACAGCTTGTTTTGCAACCTCATATACAGCTCGCACATCATTTCCATTCACGATGATCGACGGAATGCGATAGGCCAGTCCTCTTTCTGCTAAATGCTCATTTAATACAGCATTTTTAATTGGCGTCATTTCTGAATATAGATTGTTTTCGCAAACGAAAACGACCGGCAGTTTATAGATCGCAGCCAAATTTAGAGCTTCATGAAATGCCCCCTGGTTTGTCGCCCCATCACCGAAAAACGCAACAGAAACTTGATTCTTTTTCAACGTTTTGATGGATAAACCTGCTCCGACAGCAATTGGAATACCTGCACCGACGATGCCATTCGCTACTAATATTCCAAGCTCTTGAGATGTAATATGCATGGGGCCCCCTTTTCCTTTGCAATAGCCTGTCTTCTTCCCTAAAATTTCAGAAAATAATTGAAAAGGTTCGGCCCCTTTTGCTAATGCTTGACCACGTCCCCGATACGTAATGGAAATATAATCGTCTTTGTTCAAATTCATACAAACTCCAGCTGCTACAGCTTCTTGGCCAATAGATGAGTGTAGTGATCCACCCATGAGTCCTTTTTTGTAAATTTGAATGCTTTTATCTTCAAATACACGTATCGTGTTCATAATCAGCCATGCTTGTATGAACCGGTTTTTATCCCAATTGAAATTGTTTTCATTTAAGTGGTACGTTTGAAGCAGTTCTTCCATTTCCATAAACCTCCTTTATTCCAACACCATACAGATATGCTTTTGCTAGAATCTTGATTTTATTATGGTTAAAGTCAAATACGAACATAGATAGTCTTTAAGAATGAGTTACAATCTCATCTAAAGCAGAAGCGATTTTCCTAGTAGTTTGAAAAACTACGAGGCTGTCCAAAAAGTCAGGGTTAACTGACTTTTTGGAGCCCCTCCATTTTAGGATCTTACCTTACAGACCATTTTCCTATCTTGTTTATATCCTTCAGAAGACTTATGAAGGACTTTTCTTATGCTCTCTTTCTGAATTCGGTTCTTCAAAAGTTTTATGACGGACATTCAGCACATACAATTGCTTTTTGTTGGACTTCATTGCCTCTATGAAAGACATTTACAAATTTTATTCCATTATTTTTGTCCTTCACAGTAGTATTTCTCCCAAACCCTTCATTTTAGGAACTCATGAGGCAGCCCCTGATTATTTATTTAACCAGCCAATTCCGATTGTTTTAATTTTTCTGCAGCTGCTTTTACCGATTTAATAATTCCTTGATATCCTGTACAACGGCACAAATTACCGGACAACGCTTCACGAATTTCTTCATCGGATGGATCAGGATTTTCTTTTAAAAATTCGTAAACAGATATCACAAATCCTGGAGTACAGAACCCGCACTGCAAACCATGATTTTCCCAAAAAGCCTCCTGAATCGGATGAAGGTGATCAGGCGTTCCTATTCCTTCAATGGTGGTAATGGAGCGATTATCTGCTTGAACCGCTAACAGCAAACAGGAACGGACTGCCTGACCGTCCACCAATATCGTACAAGCGCCGCACACCCCCTGTTCACAACCAACATGTGTTCCCGTTAAACCTAATTCTCTCCGGAGAAAGTCACTTAGTAATGTCCGAACATTCACTTCACGCTCATATACCGTTCCATTGACAGTGACCGTGATTTTTTTGCGAGTAGTTTTGTCTATCATGTAAATTCCTCCCCCTACTTTTCATTATTTATTTGTTGTTTCCTCACATTTTCTTTAAAACTTTTTCAAACCCCGCACAAATGCTATATATTGAAGAAATATGGGTAAAGGGATGTTTTTTTATCTATGAGGAAGTGAAACATCCCGTTATAATCCCCTTGAATTTACATTTGTCTCATGGTCGCTTCTATTGGGACCATTCGGTGTAACCGCAAGTGAAGACGAACATGTTCTCCGTACACTTACAAAAATTCTTCTGTATTTCCGAATTAAATCCGCAGCAATCGGTGATGACAGCAATCGTAAAAAGAAGACCGCCGTCTCTCGGTATGATCAAGCCTTTTATAGCGGCCATTTTGTCTGATTCAACACCTACAAATGACCTTTCTTCAATGGTTCAAAGTCAATGATTGAATTTTCGAAAATGAAACGAACAGCGATCATCTCGAGCTCTTTTCAAAAAGATGAATGCAGGTAATGACTGTTACTAGTGTCATTTGCTTTATTTTTTTATCGAGTTATAATACAAGTGAGTCCTCTTTGGTTTTTTCGTTAGGGAAACGGCCTCAAACCCTTATTCAAAACCAAGGGGACTTTTTATTTTTCTTCATTACTGAAATGTTCCTTTAATTTGTTGGTATGCCTTTTGTAAAGCCCGAATACTCAATACGGATGCCGCTTCTTTTCGATACTCAGCACTGGAAATTTCAGAAACACGGCGTCCCATGATTCTCGAAAGCTGCAATGAATAGCCAGCCTTTGCATCTGCTTCAGGATCTGGATTGACTTCATTTTTTATATCGTTTGCTAGTTGATCAAGAATTTCCTGAGTAAATGGTTTCCCAATCAATTGTGAAACAGATTTCACTTTGTAAGGGACACCATGAGGACTGACATTCCCTAAAGCTATCTGCGCATCTTTTACCGTGTCATCTTCATTTAACTGAAGAGTCACTGCTGCAGAAACAATGGGAATATGTCCATGTCTTCTTGTTACTTCCAAAAATCCATACCCCGTATCCTTTGTTAATTTTGGGAATATGATTTCGACAATGATTTCATTTTGTTTCACTGCTGTTTTAAAGTGGCTAACAAAAAACTCTTCTCCGGAAAGTACGCGTTTGCCATCAGGACCGGCAATGACAAACTGAGCATTTAACACACGAGCAACTACTCCGTATTCAGCGCCTGGCGGATTTTGTCTCAGGCTTCCTCCTATTGTACCTCGATTGCGGATCTGGAAATGCGCAATATGGGTAACGGCTTCCTGAAGCAAAGGACAATATCGTTTTACAATTTCAGACTTTTCAACGGTGCGGTGTCTTGTTAATGCTCCGATTTTAATGGCATCATCCGTTTCTTCAATATAATCAAGATCTGTGATCCCATTTATATCAACTAGGCATGAAGGACGAGCCTGCCTTAAATTCATTTCCTGCATCAGACTTTGTCCCCCAGCGATAATGACTGTGTTGTCTCCGTACTTTTCGAGTGCGGTAATCGCTTCATTTACACTTTTAACAGCCACATATTCAAATGGAACTGGTTTCATTCATTCTTCCCCCTTACCTATCAATTTCCGGAAGATAACGCTTTCAAAGAATCATTACCTTCGTAAGATACAAATACAATTCGAAAATCTCCAATTTTCGCAATCATATGTTCCATTTCTCCCACTGTAAAGTGCGCAAGAATCTCACCTCCAGCTTCCAAAACAGCAGGATGAACGTCTTGTATGTTCTCCACACGAAGGTGAAAGCTTCTTAATGATTCTTTCTCTAAATTTGCCTCTTCTAAAAGTTCAATTCCTAGCGGAGAAAAAGCCACTTTTATCACGGAATCGTTTATTTGCACATTTTGACGCTGAAAAGTTGTTCCGAAGAGCTTCGAAAAAAATGTGATCGATTGATCGATGTCTTTTACCTTTAATGCAACTCGTTCAATTCCTTTAATTTTCATGAACTGACGTCCCTTCTTTTAGTCCGCCTCTATATTTTTTCACTACTTCATAATCATGACTAGGAAGAACAATATCAGCCTCGCTCTTAATTCTAATCATCGCTCGATAGGTAGCCTCTAAATCGTAAAATATTCCAGGTGGAATTTCTTGATTAATATTTAATTCAACATTTCTGGCAATGTCTCCAAGAATAACTGCGGTGCCGAATTCCGTTTGGACATAAACTGCTTGGCTGCCTGGCGTATGAGTGTTTTGGAATAAGAAACATTTCACTCCAGGAGCAATTTCTGTATCCCCTTCGATCAAATGAACTTGAGACCATAAAGGGTCGATTAATTCTGCAATGTCTTTTCTATCGTAAAATAACGCTCCTCCCCCTATTTCCAGCTGTGAAGAAACCATCGGTGCCGCAGCAGCCTGCAATTCAGTGCGTTGGACGATGAATTTTGCATTCGGAAATTCGGCGCATCCTCCTGCATGATCATAATGAAGGTGAGTTAGGATTACTTTTTTTATCTCTTCAGCTGTAAAGCCATGGTTCTTCAATTGGGTGCGAAGGCTCCATTCAGGTTTTGTCCGATGAGGACCTAAGCCATGGACGGTCTGGCAGCGTTCAGCATCTCGAAAACCGGTGTCAACTAAAATTGGCTCTTCCTTAAATGTCGGAACTAAAAGCCAGGCTAAAATCGGCACCGTTACCATCGATTTGTCACGGCTCAGCGACCAAAATGTATCTAATACCTTTGATACATCTGCTTCTCCAAGCACTAAAGGGTATATTTCCCAATTATGATTTGACATTTTGCATTTCCCCTTGCTTAATCCATTCTAAAACTCGTTCAGGAGTAATTGGTAAATCTTTTACAATTACACCAAAAGGTGATAAAGCGTCTTCTACGGCATTTGCTACTGCTGCTGGAGACGGAATCGTTCCGCCTTCTCCCATTCCTTTTGTACCAAGCGGTGTAAAAGGTGATGGGGATTGCATGTGAATGGTTTCGATGTCTGATACATCCATTGCAGTTGGACATAAGTAATGCTGAAAATCAGGGTTGGTCATTAATCCGTTGCTGTCATATGCAAGGTCTTCTAACAGCACGCCGCCAATTCCATGTGCGATGCCGCCGGCAATTTGTCCATCTGCAATCATAGGATTGATAATTGTGCCGCAATCATGGGAAACAACGAATTTGTCTACTTTCACAAGCCCGGTTTTAATGTCAACCTCTACTAGAGCAACAAAGACTCCTGTCGGATGTGTCGTATAAAGATTGACTCGCCCGTGTTCATCAGGCTCCCACTTCACTACTTTACTCGTCCATGTATAGGTTGCTTCTAAATTACAATCTATTCCTTCCGGCACTGTCGCATAAGGTCCCGGCCATAGATAAACTTTATTGCCGATTTCTTTTAAACTGATGGCTGCTTCCGGATTTGTCGTCCCTTTAACCCTTACTGTTCCATTTGCCATTTCAAGATTTTCCGGATCTTCCTTAAGCAGATAACCGGCAATTTTTAAAAGCTTCTCCTTTAACATCTTGGCAGCTTCATATACGGCAGAAACAGTATACGTTGCACCTCTGGAAGAAAATGGACCTAATCCGTACGGCGTAATATCCGTATCTCCATAAACAAATCGAATATCGTCTATATCTACATCCATAACTTGTGAAACAACTTGTGGAATCGTTGTTTCAACCCCTTGACCTATGTTCTGATGGCTGGTTAATACTTGGAAATGTCCTTCAGGCGTCATTCGTACAGTTGCTGCCTGATAACCATTAAATATGCCATTAAAGACAGCAGCGCCAGACGGCTCAAGCATAGCGGCGATTCCAAGTCCAATGTACTTGCCTTGTTTACGAAGCTCTAATTGTTTCTTTTTAAAGTTTTGATAATCGATTTTATCCATTACGAGATCCATAAGTTTATCAAAATCTCCGCTATCATAAAGCGGCCCAGAAATTTGTTGATAAGGAAATTCGTCTTTCTTTATAAAGTTGCGCCGTCTTAATTCTTCTGGTGATATACCAAGTTTTCGAGCTGCTATATCCATCATCCGCTCAATAGGATAATTGGCAATATCCTTTCCATATCCGCGGTGCGCACCATAAGGCGCTTTATTTGAAACGACCCCAATGATTTCTACGTCATAAACAGGCACTTTATATGGACCTGGAAAATAAGCACCTGCAACTGATAAAGCAGGCGTTCCCGGTGCCTGGCAAGTTCCATCAACCCCAATATTTCCAATCAGCTTCGCTTGAAGTCCTGTGATGCGAAAATCTTTGTCAAACCCAATTTTCACCGTGCAAGTATAGTCTCTGGAATGAACTCCAGTTAGAATATTCTCTACTCTGTCTTCCGTCCATTTAACCGTCTTGCCAAGCATGCGCGCCATGATACAAGCAATGATTTCTGCATTTGCCTGCAATTTTGTACCATAACCGCCGCCAACATCCGGAGCAATAACTCGTATATTATGCTCAGGCATTTGCAATGTTTGGGCAATCAGCGTGCGAACTTGAGAAGGTGCCTGTGTCGAGCATGTAACTGTCATCTTTTTAGATCCAGGATTGTATTCGGCAATACATACACGAGACTCCATCGGAGTTCCAGTGTAGCGGTTATGTGTAATGGTTTCTTCAAAGACATATTCCGAATCGGCAAATGCATCGTCTATATCGCCGATAGTAGTTCTCGATTCTAATTGTTTATTATCGCCCCATTCTTCATAAAGAAGCGCCTTTGGCTCCAGTGCATCTTCTATCGTCACAACAGCTGGTAAAACCTCATATTCTACTTCAATAAGATCGACTGCATCTTCAGCAATATATCGGTCTTCGGCAGCAATAACGGCCACTGGCTCACCGACATAGCGAACCTTTTTATAGGCAATCGCATACACTTCTGGTACTTTGTTAAAGATATTGATCGTCGGTGCAAGTGGTCCTGAATATTGAAGCGCCTCTTCTCCCGTTAAAACAGCTACTACTCCAGGTAGTTTTTTCGCTTTGCTTGCATTAATATTTACAATACGTGCATGAGCATGAGGACTCCGTACAATGGCCAAATGTAACATGCCTTGTTTTTCAATATCATCGGTAAATTGTCCATTACCAGTCAAAAGTCTTATGTCTTCTTTACGCTTCAAACTTACACCTAAACCTTTTTTTACAGTAACCATTTTTTCGCCTCCTCTGTTTTTTTATTTCTTAATTATTTTTTGATTAGGATCATTTGTCCTTGTAATCACCTCCTTAAAGAAGGATAACAATATTTTGAATATTGGGAATATTAGGAATATTAAAATGATCATTTTGTTTATGAGCTGCTCATGATACTAACTGACGGTCTTTTTTTCTCACGCAAAAATCCGCCCGCACACTTGTTTCGAAAAGCAATGATCTCAGCAAGAATACTTAACGCTATTTCCTGAGGAGACTCCGAACCAATATCTAATCCAACAGGATTAAATATGTGATCATATTGGTCAATGTCGTCTATTTGAAGAGCTTTAAATATTTTTTGGCATCTAGAACGCGGACCTAAAATCCCAATATACCTTGCATCCGTATTAAGTATATGTTTCAGAACATTTATATCTCGTTCAAGATGATGGTTCATAATGACCACATACGATTTGGAACTGACATTCACCTTTTCCGGAATTGAGCTTGCATCTGCTAAAATTCTTTTCGCACCTGGAAAACGAGCTTCTGTTAGATAGGCTGATCTTGGATCGACTACGGTTGTATTAAATCCTAATCTAACACTAAACTCTGCTAACGGAATGGCATCATGGCCTGCGCCAAAAATAATTAATTCAATCGGAGGAATATTTACATCAAAGAATACATCGACTTTTTCTCCGTTTGATAAGGTGAATGTTTTTGTTTCCGATTTTGGATTCGTACTTTGTAATAGATTTTTCGAAAAATCGCAAACGAATTGATGTAATTCATTATTGTCCAGCTTACCTACCGTTTGATAGTTTTCAGAAACAAAAATTTGCTTCTGTCCAGTATGTGAACGAGGTGATTGATCGAAAATTGTCGCTAAAACACCCATTTTTTCTTCTTTTACACAAGAAAGCCAAGCTATCAATGGATTCTCTGAAAAATTTTCAATCGAGCGATCTAATTTTAATTTATCAAAATTGATTTTTTCAATATAGATATCAACAGTACCAGGACATCCTAGCCCAAGCCCCCAGACGAGATCTTCATCCATATCATAACGTCTTAGCACAGGTTTTCCATTCTCTATAACCTGCTTAGCAGCTTCGGCAACATCGGGTTCAAGGCAGCCGCCAGAAATTAAGCCAGTTGTGTTACCGCTTTCATCAATTAGCATTTTGGCCCCTTCTCGTTTATAGGCCGATCCCTTTACACGAACGACTGTCGCTATCGCCGCTTTATTCAATTTATTTCCATTTTCCAAAATTTCGTCTACGATCCTTTTGTTATCGTTCAATTCACTCCCCCCCTATTTTCGGCACGTATCCTAACATTCTGGAAACTTGAAATGCTGTTTCTTTTAATTGCGAAGTAAAAACATTTTGATTTTCTCTCATTCTCATTGTTGGACCGCCTAATCCAATTGATCCGGCCATATTTCCAGTAAAATTAAAGATAGGTACGGCATAGCACGTTAATCCTATTTCAATTTCTTCCCTGTCAATCGCATAACCGTTTCTTTTAATCTCAAGTATTTCTTTCCGAAGTTTATGAACATCTGTAATGGTGTTCTCTGTATATTTTTTCATCCCTTTTTCCCCTAAAATTTTTTCAACTTCCTCCCATGTGAAAGTGGAAAGAATCGCTTTTCCGACCGCTGTGCAATGAACAGGTCTTCTCATCCCAAGCTGAGCTGTCGTTCGAATGGACTGCGTCCCCTCTTTTTTGTAAAGATAAACAATTTCTCCGTTGTAGTAGCCAGCCAAAAATGCAGTTTCTCCTGTTTTCTCCGCCAATTTTGTCAAATAGGGGGCAGCAATATCGACAACTTCAATATTATTCAATCCCGAAACACCAATTTGTACCGTTTTCCAGCCAACAAAGTATCTTTCAGTATTTGCATCTAAATGAATATAATCACAATGCTTTAATGTTTCGATCAGCCGATAAATGGTAGTTTTTGGCATATCCAACTCTTTCACTAAATCAGCTAATGAAATACCGCCATTTGCAAAAGCAACCTTCTCAAGAACAGTGAGTGCTTTTATAACTGTTGAATTGGTGTGTCTATCTGATGGCTTAGAATTGACCATGGATATTTCTCCTCCTATGATACCGCTTACAAATCAAATTTGGAACGTTGTTTCAATTTTAATAATAAAAAAAGACCTTTTTTATGTCAATATATCTTTTGTTATTTTCTATAAATTCTAAATTAAGTTACTATTATTAAATATCTTGCTTAATTCAGGCAACCAACCATTAGGAGAGATGAGTACGTCAAATTATGCAGAATCAAATAGAATATTTAAAGGACAATTCCATTCTAGTCGATACCGATTTTCCGATCATATGTTTTCAGTAGTTGCTTACTATACGCTCTGAAACATATGATCAGTAATCTATAATCTCTCAATCTATAAAAGATTAAATTATTTTAAAACTTTCGGGGGTCGATTTTTTAAAAAACTGTCACTGCAAATGGTATCATTCAATAAATACGAGAAGGGTTAGCGACCGTGAGATGAGTGGAGATTTTGCGCACGGTCATAACTGTTATTACCAAACAATACCAGTTTGGTTGATAGGATGGCCCCCATCTGCTTTATAGGGAATGGCGCAATCAATTGGTTATTTGCTTGCTGCTTTAGGGCCCATATTAATTGGTGTTTTGTATGACAAAACTCATTCGTGGGTGGTGCCCATTTTATTGTTTATTGCTGTCTGTGTTATGATGATCATTGC
>JAUSTR010000022.1 GCA_030812955.1 Bacillus alveayuensis | reverse complement strand
TCAGGAGAGCAAGCTCTCCTTCCGTCCGCTCGACTTGCATGTATTAGGCACGCCGCCAGCGTTCGTCCTGAGCCAGGATCAAACTCTCCGAAAAAAGATTGAACTTGCACATGGAAGTGCTGACATCAACGTTGTCACAAGATGTGACGTCTTTAGTCGATGTTCCTTGCTCATTAAAAAGAATTAACGGAACGCTTCGTTTTGTTTAATTTTCAAAGATCGTAAAAATGAAACAAACTTATTTTTCATCAAAATAGCGACTTTTTAAATTTATCATGCTGCTTTTCCTTTGTCAAGCTTTTTTATTCCATTTGCAACTGACTTTTTGAGTATTTCAGATTTTTTTCATGAATCAAGTCATTTTGGTGGAAAAATTAATTTTTTTCTAAAAAACTTCTTCAATTTTTAAAGGCCCATTCTTTGAAATCTTAATAACTTCCGAAGTATTATGTAAACTCACTAGTGGATTTATAACAGATTTCTCATCAATAAATACAATTTTACCAACTGTTCCATCTGATAAGCCAACTCTTCGGCCATTCATATAATTTCTAAATAATTTTTTTAACACTTTGATTATGGTTAAATCTAATTTTCCAAATTCATCTTTTTCAATCACTTCTAATGTATAAAAAGGTGATAAGCGCGGCCGATAAGGTCTTGGAGAAATCATCGCTTGATATATGTTAGCCACTGCTATTATTTTCCCAAATGGATGTAATTGCTCCCCTTTGAATCCTAATGGATAACCGCTTCCATCCAATTTTTCATGATGCTGTAATAAACTTAATTTGGTTGCTTCTGTTAAAGATGGAAGTTCCTTTAACATTTTATAGCTGTATATAGGATGTTGCTTAATTTCCTTGAACTCTTGTTCTGTTAACATCTCTTTTTTAAATATGATTGAAGAATTAATTTTAGACATGCCGCAATCACTTAAAAAACCGGCCAATGCAACTTGATTAATATCACCTTGTGAATATTTTAATTCCTTCGCAATGACAGCACTAAGTAAGGAAACTGCAAGGGACTGAAAATAAAAATATTGTTCACTATCACATTTTTTATAAATACCCATAATTTTTAATGGATCATCAAGCGCTTTTTCTACTAATGGAAGTACAAGTTCACGAACTAATGACATGTTAACTGGTGCCCCTGCTTGCCATGACAAAAACATTTTTTTATATTTTTTTACAGCATCTAGATATAAGTCTTCAATTAATAAATTCTCTTCTTCGATAAATTCTTCGTTTATGTCCTGATTGAGGATATCTTTCCCAGATTTCGTTTCACGTTTAATATCAACTTCTTTGATTAAAAAAGCTTTCAATGCATGAATATGCTTGCTTTCAAGAACCGTATTTTTCCTTACAATCGGCTTATTTGTAAGGGAGTAAACATCTTCAGAAAGAACACAACCTTCCCGTAACAAGTCAACTTTAACTCTCACAGTTCTCCTCCTAACTAAAAATGAAAATAAAAGAATAGATGGGCTTTTTTATATCATTTTAATGTAGATGAGCAAATTCCCTAACATATATTTACATCCAAACAAAAAAGGAGACAGGAATCCAACTCCTTGGTTAGAATAGATGCGCTACCAACTACCTACAAGGATGTTCATGTCTCATGAATAGATTAGCACCTCATCAAGGAATCCACTATTTTTCATAACGTTTTGTCATTTCTCTTGTTTCCTATCATATTTATGTCCTTTATTAGTCCTATGAAGGACCTTTCTTATGTTTTCTATCTTCATTATGTCCTTCATTAATCCAATGAAGGACACTTCTTATGCTTTCTATCTTATTTATGTCCTTCAAAAGCCTCATGACGGACATTCATCATCTACATTTGCTTCTTTTTGGACTTCATCTCCCCCTGAAGCTATGGATTCCGTGTTCGCGAACGTCAAGTAATGAAACGGTATTGGATTTTTGTACAACTGTTCGCTTCACGTCACGCTTTAGCGTGACATAGCAAGCGTATCGCTTGCCTGACAGTCGAAAATCTATCGTATAGTAAAACAACAATCTTTTAGAAAAGAGCCAAAATTAAAAAGGGGCGATCCCAAAAGTCAAGTGTTAAAATCCTCAGCACAATATATAGGACGTCAAATGAAATCAATTTGCAAAATATTGTGAAACTACGTGTGAGGTTAGACACCTTTGGACCCCCTCTATCATTTACTCTTCTACATCTTGTTCACATTCTGATTCTTCATCATTCTGATCTTCCTTATCAACTAAAGCAACGGTTGAAACATGCTCATTTTCTTCTAACTTAATTAGCTTAACTCCTACTGTGTTTCTTCCCATAGTCGAAATATCATTGACATCCATGCGAATAATCACACCTGCTGCTGTCACGATCATTAAATCTTCTTCACCCGTTACGGCTTTAACCGCAACAACCTCACCATTCTTTTCTGTAATATTACATGTTTTTAACCCTTTTCCACCACGGCTTTGAATGCGGTATTCGCTCTCGTGTGTTCTTTTTCCATAACCATTTTGTGTAACAATTAATACATCAACATTTTTTTCTAATACTTCCATTCCTACGACTTGATCATCATCTTCAAGGCTAATTCCTTTTACTCCTGTAGCTGTACGCCCCATTGTACGAACATCCGTTTCCGGAAAACGAATAAGCATTCCTTTCTTCGTTCCAATAATAATATCCTTACTTCCGTCTGTTAAACGGGCTGAAATCAGTTCGTCTCCTTCACGTAAAGTTAAGGCAATTAAACCGCTCGTACGTATATGGGCAAATTGTGATAATGGGGATCGTTTACAAATTCCATCTTTTGTAGTAAAGAATAAAAACCAGTTGTCGACAAATTCCGACACTGGGATTATGGCATTTACCCATTCATCACGATCAATTTCTAATAAGTTAATAATTGGGATTCCTTTTGCTGTACGTCCATATTCTGGAATTTCATACCCTTTTGCACGATATACTTTTCCTTTATTTGTAAAGAATAATATCGTATTATGGGTACTAGTCGTAATAAGATGCTCAACGAAATCATCTTCATTCGTCCCCATCCCTTGGATTCCACGGCCACCACGTTTTTGACTGCGATACGTGGAAACTGGCAGCCGCTTAATATATCCGTTATGTGTGAGCGTAATGACAATATTTTCTTTTGGAATGAGATCTTCATCTTCAATTGCTTCAATACCTGTTACAATGATTTCTGTCCGTCTTTCATCATTAAATTTCTCTTTTATTTCAAGCAGCTCTTTGCGAATGATCTCTAATACTTTTTCTTCACTTGCTAAAATTGCTTTTAAATCACTGATGAGCTTTACAAGCTCTTTGTATTCCTCTTCAATTTTTTCACGTTCTAGACCCGTTAAACGTTGGAGTCTCATATCTAAAATGGCTTGTGCTTGCTTTTCAGTTAAAGAAAATTGTTCCATTAATCCTTGCCGAGCAATATCTGTTGTCCGTGAATTCCGAATTAAATTAATAACCTCATCTAAATGGTCTAAAGCTATTCTTAAACCCTCTAAAATATGGGCACGGGCCTCAGCCTTCTTTAATTCATATTCCGTACGACGACGAATCACTACCTTTTGGTGATCTAAATAGTGCATTAATGTTTGTTTTAAATTTAATACCTTCGGCTCTCCATTGACTAATGCGAGCATGTTTATTCCAAACGTTGTTTGTAATGCCGTTTGTTTATACAAATTGTTTAAAAGTACATTCGCATTTGCATCTTTTCGGACTTCAATAACGATTCTCATTCCATTGCGGTCTGATTCATCACGTAAATCAGAAATACCTTCAATCTTTTTTTCACGTACAAGGTCAGCAATTTTTTCAATGAGCTTGGCCTTATTGACTTGGTAAGGTAGCTCAGTTACAATAATGGATTGTTTACCGTTTGATGTTTCTTCAATTTCTACTTTCGCACGTACGGTTATCGTTCCTCGACCAGTCTCATAGGCTTTGCGTATTCCACCTTTCCCAATAATTTGTCCAGCTGTTGGGAAATCAGGGCCTGGGATAATTTCCATTAACTGCGCTACCGTTATATCTGGATCCTTACTTAAGGCAAGCACACCATCGATAACTTCCCCGAGCTGATGAGGGGGAATATTGGTTGCCATTCCAACAGCGATACCTGCTGCACCATTAACAAGTAAGTTCGGGAAGCGCGATGGGAGGACAACTGGTTCTTTTTCTGAACCATCATAGTTGTCTTGATAGTCAATCGTATCTTTATTAATGTCGCGTAAAAGCTCCATTGAAATTTTAGACATTCTTGCCTCAGTATAACGCATGGCGGCAGCTGCATCCCCATCTACTGATCCGAAGTTTCCATGACCATCTACAAGCATATAGCGATAGTTGAAATCTTGCGCCATACGTACCATTGTGTCATAGACAGCTGCGTCACCGTGGGGATGATACTTACCAATGACTTCACCGACTATACGTGCCGATTTTTTATAAGGCTTGTCAGGCGTCATACCTAGATCATGCATTGCATACAAAATTCTTCTATGAACGGGCTTTAGTCCATCACGAACATCCGGCAAGGCACGCGACACAATTACACTCATCGCATAATCCAAAAAGGATGATCGCATCTCTTGACTAATATTCACTTCACGAATTTGGGACTTATTATTTTCCGGCATATCGTAAAACCTCCCAAAAAATCATTTCGTTCGATCTCTCTCCATGGGGAGGGTATCGTTACACAGATGAAAAGGTTGAGGCAGAAAATTTCTGCCCCTTTTTTAAATTAAATATCTAAGTTTTTCACATATCGAGCGTTTTCCTCAATAAAGAGGCGCCGTGGCTCAACTTTATCACCCATTAAAATTTCGAACGTTTCATCAGCCTCTATAGCATCCTCTAATGTTACTTGAAGAAGTGTGCGAGTTTTTGGATCCATGGTTGTTTCCCATAATTGTTCAGGATTCATTTCCCCGAGTCCTTTATAGCGTTGAATACTTGGTTTTGGCTGCTGTGGAAGTTCTGCTAAAATTTGTTCAAGCTGTCGATCATTATACGCATATTCAATTCGTTTACCTTGTTGAATTTTATATAATGGCGGCTGTGCAATATAAACATAGCCTTTTTCGATTATTTCACGCATATAGCGATAGAAAAACGTTAAAAGGAGCGTACGGATGTGGGCTCCATCAACATCTGCATCCGTCATAATAACTATTTTATGATACCTTGCTTTTGTTATATCAAAATCTTCTCCAATCCCTGTACCGAGCGCTGTGATAATCGCCCTAACTTCATTATTAGATAAAATCTTATCTAAACGAGCTTTTTCAACGTTTATAATTTTACCCCGTAACGGTAAAATAGCTTGAAAATGGCGATCACGGCCTTGTTTTGCTGAACCTCCTGCAGAATCCCCCTCTACTACATAAAGCTCGGAAATAGAAGGATCCTTAGAAGAACAATCCGCTAATTTACCTGGGAGATTTGAGACTTCCAATGCACTTTTTCTTCGTGTTAATTCACGGGCTTTTTTAGCTGCTAAACGAGCCCTTGCTGCCATTAGCCCTTTCTCAACAATCTTTTTCGCTTCCTGAGGGTTTTCAAGTAAAAAGGTTTCAAAGCCTTCAGAAAAAATAGAGTCTGTAATTTGACGGGCTTCAGAGTTTCCCAGCTTTGTTTTTGTTTGTCCTTCAAATTGAGGGTCTGGATGTTTAATAGAAATAATTGCAGTCAATCCTTCACGGACATCTTCACCAGTTAAGTTTTGTTCATTTTCTTTGAATATTCCATTCTTTCTTGCATAATCATTAATCACACGTGTAAGAGCTGTTTTAAAACCTGATTCATGAGTACCGCCCTCATACGTGTGAATATTATTGGCAAAAGAGTAAATATTACTAGTATACCCTTCGTTATATTGAAGAGCAATTTCCACTGTTAGACCCTCTTTTTCGCCTTCGATATAAACGGGTTCATCATGAAGGACTTCCTTCGTCCGATTTAAATGCTGTACATAGGATTTAATTCCACCCTCATAATAGTATTCGTTTTTACGTCTATCTTTTTCCCGTTTATCTTCTATGGTAATTTTAATACCTCGATTTAAAAATGCTAGTTCTCGTAGGCGATTAGCTAATGTGTCATAATCAAAAACGGTTGTCTCTTGGAAGATCTCTGGATCTGGTTTAAAATGAACAATAGTACCAGTTGTTTCCGACTCACCAATCACTTTCAAATCATCGCAAGGCACGCCTCGTCTATATTTCTGATAATGAATTTTTCCGTCACGATGAACGGTTACTTCTAATTCAGTGGATAGGGCATTCACAACAGAGGCTCCGACCCCGTGTAATCCCCCAGAAACCTTGTAGCCCCCGCCACCAAACTTACCGCCTGCATGCAAGACCGTCATAATGACTTCTACAGCAGGGCGGCCCATTTTCTCATGAATACCAACTGGAATACCGCGTCCATTATCTTTTACGGTAATACTGTTATCTTCTTCAATCGTTACGTTAATTTCCGTACAATATCCGGCAAGAGCTTCATCAATACTATTATCCACGATTTCCCATACTAAATGATGAAGACCCTTGGCAGATGTGGAACCGATATACATTCCCGGCCTTTTTCTGACAGCTTCCAGACCTTCAAGCACTTGTATTTGGTTTTCATCATACGTTGTTTGTTCAATACGTTTTTGTTCCATCGCCACTATGATCACCTACACTTTTAAACAATAAATTTCAAAGCTTGCTGATTATTTTTCATTAAAACTATAAATAAAGATATTGTGCTCGTTTTTTTAATGTGCTGGAAGCTAACGGTGAAAAAAAGATTGTATGGTCGGTAATGATGATCGACTTTGTTTCACCATTGGCCAGCTGAACAATTTTACTTTTATTCTTTTTTAAATACTCCTCCATAATCGGGGATGAAGTACCTTTATAATCAAATATCATCACGATTTCTCGTGAAAGAACCACATGATTGACACCAATATGAATATACAACAAACCACCTCATTGTTAGCCAAACTGTCCAGCTCGAACGCAAAAAAGAGCAGCCTCGTTTAACGTTTTATGATCTATTCCATCAACACTTGTCGTTGTTACAAATGTTTGAACCTTGCCTTGAATTGTATTTAATAAATGAGATTGCCGATAATCATCCAATTCAGATAAAACATCATCTAACAATAAAATTGGATATTCTCCAATTTCTTCATGAATAAGATCGATTTCAGCTAATTTTATGGATAACGCTGTTGTACGTTGCTGTCCTTGTGAACCGTAAGTTTGAACATCACGGTTATTAACGTAGAAAATTAAATCATCTCGATGAGGGCCAACTAACGTTGTTCCTCGTTCCATTTCTTTCTCTTTTATTTTAGCAAACTTCTCATAGTATACTTCTATTATTTTCGACAACTCTTGGCTATCTGATACGTCAACTGACGGTTTATACTTAATTTTTAGCTCTTCTAATCCTCTGCTAATTCCTGAATGAATAGGCTTAGCCCATTTTTCTAATTGATTTATAAATTCAAGGCGTTTTAACACAATTTTGGCAGCCGCTTCACTTAATTGTGAAGTTAAAACGTCCAGCATATGATGATTCACTTGTTTTTTCATTTGCATTTGCTTTAAATAATGGTTACGTTGTTGCATAATTTTTTGATATTTACTCAGTTCATGTAAATAAATAGGTGAAACCTGGCCTATTTCCATATCAATAAAGCGCCTGCGGACTTGTGGGCTTCCCTTGACTAAATTTAAATCCTCTGGTGCAAACATGATAATATTCATGTGGCCAACATAATGGCTCAACTTTTGTTGTTCAATGTGGTTTAGTTTCGCCTTTTTTCCTTTTTTCGAAACGATTAACTGCAAATTGACCGTACGATTATTTTTTTCCACTCTACCTTCTATTTTAGCATACTCTTCATCCCATCGGATAAGCTCTTTATCATTTGACGTTCGATGCGATTTGGCCATGGCAAGAACATAAATCGCTTCCATGACATTTGTTTTCCCTTGGGCATTTTCTCCAATGATGACATTTACTTTGTTTTCAAAAACCGCTTCTAAATGATTATAATTACGGTAATTTTTCAGCTTTAATTCTTTGATAAACAATGCGTTCACCAACTTTATCGTTTGACAACAAGAGTTGCCATACCAGGAATTATGACAACATCACCATCTTTTAATTTACGACCACGGCGATTTTCTGGCTCGTCATTGACATATACCTCATGTTCTCGTAAAAACCACTTTGCCATTCCACCCGTTTGTATCACATCGGCAAGCTTTAAAAATTGACCTAGCGTAATGGTTTCCGTTTCAATTTTAACAACCTTTTCCATCCTCATGCCTGCTTTCCTTTTTTAGTCTCTAACTTTTTATTTTACTAAAAGTTTTCATCATAGAAAAGAAGCTACTAGTGGTATTTTATACTAGTAGCTTCTTGACGATTGCCATTAATAAGTTCGAACTGGCAAGATTAATTGTAAAATTGTATCATCATCAGGAATACGAATCAAAAATGGTCTCATAGCTCCTGTGAAGCTGATACGAATTTCTTGACCTTCTAACGCTTTCAAGGCATCCATCATATATTTGGCACTAAATGAAATTTTTAATTCCTCTCCTTGAATTTCTTTTGTCTCAATTTCTTCTACTACCTTTCCAATTTCAGGTGAATTAGAAGATATTTCAACAGAGTTTTCTCCGACTATAGCAAATTTCACAACATTATTCCGCCCTTCTCTTGCTAATAGTGAGGCGCGGTCAATTGCTTGTAAAAACTCCTTCGTGTTGACAATAAGGTCAGTTTTGCTTTCTGTTGGTATTAGTCTACTCGTATCTGGATAATTCCCATCTAATAATCGAGAGAAGAAGAGAAGATTTTTCGTTTTAAATAATATTTGGTTTTCCGTAATAACAATTTCAACTAACTCATCATTGTCATCTAAAATTTTGCTTAATTCATTCAAGCTCTTACCTGGAATGACAACATTATATGAGTCATTTGTATCAGTTTCTACTTTGGCTTTTCTAAGCGCCAATCGATGGCTGTCTGTCGCGATCGAAGTAAGCTCGCCGTTTTCTAAACGCCAATTCACCCCTGTTAAAATGGGGCGTGTTTCGGAAGTAGAAACAGCAAAAACAGTTTGACGAATCATTGCTTTCAATAAATCTGTTGATATTTTAAAGACATTTTGTTCCTCAATTTCTGGTAGTCGCGGATATTCTTCGGCATCTAAACCATTTAAATTAAACTCAGCACTACCTGAACGGATAACGGTTAGAGAATAATTATTTACTTCTATTTCAACTTGATCCTTTGGTAATTTTTTTACAATTTCACTAAAAAATCGAGCTTGCAGGACAATGCTGCCTGTTTGAAAAATTTCAGCGTATTGCTTTCCATCTTCTTCAACAGGGATAAAAGATTCTATCGAAATATCAGAATCGCTTCCTGTTAATGTAATTCCTTCTTCTGTTGCAACGATTTTAATTCCCGTAAGAATAGGAATTGTTGTTCTCGATGAAACAGCCTTCATGACATCTTGTACACTTTGTACAAGCTTATCTTTTTGGATGACAAATTTCATGATAATCCTCCTTTTGACATTTTGGAGCATAATTCTACAATTTGGAGCATATATTTTATATTTTATAAAAGTAGTAAAAGTAATAGTAGAGCTTGTGAATATGTGGATAACTGTGTGAAAGAAAGGAAACACAGTCTATCCACATGTGGACAGACTGTGCATGTACCATTTAAAGTTATTCACAGTTTTCAACATTACATTTTAAGCATTTCTTTTATTTCTTCAATTTGACGCTGTAATTGCTCATCTTTTTGGAGCATTTTTGAAATCTTTTCATGAGCATGAATGACCGTTGTATGGTCCCTGCCTCCAAACTCTTCACCAATTTTCGGTAAGGAGGAGTCTGTCATTTCACGTGATAAGTACATAGCAATCTGTCTTGGGAAAGCGATGGATTTTGTCCTCTTTTTCGCTTTAAAATCTTCAAGCTTTACATTAAAGTGCTGTCCGACCACCCGTTGAATGTCTTGGATGGTAATCACTTTTGGCTTTGAGCTAGGAATAATATCTTTTAAAGCTTCCGCTGCTAAATCAGCATTAATATCTTTGTTAATTAACGAAGAATAGGCGACAACACGAATAAGGGCACCTTCTAATTCACGAATGTTTGAATCAATTTGATTAGCGATATAAAGCATGACTTCGTTTGGAATATCGAGTCCGTCTGCTTTTGCTTTTTTACGTAAAATGGCAATTCTCGTTTCGAGATCAGGAGGTGTGATATCTGTAATTAATCCCCATTCAAACCTTGACCTTAAGCGGTCTTCAAGAGTTGGAATTTCTTTTGGTGGTCTGTCGCTTGATATAACAATTTGCTTGCTTTCTTCGTGTAACGTATTAAAAGTATGGAAAAATTCTTCTTGTGTTTGTTCTTTTCCAGCTAAAAATTGAATATCATCTATTAGTAAAACATCAACGTTTCGGTATTTATTACGGAAATCAACTGCTTTGTTGTCACGAATTGAATTAATAAATTCATTTGTGAATTTTTCTGATGATAAATAAACGACTTTTGCAGAAGGATTATGATCTAATACATAATGGCCAATAGCATGCATTAAATGGGTTTTGCCTAGTCCTACTCCACCATAAATAAATAGTGGGTTATATGCTTTTGCAGGTGCTTCAGCAACTGCTAAGGACGCAGCATGCGCAAATCGATTTCCGGAACCGATGACAAATGTGTCGAATGTGTATTTTGGATTCAACATATTTTGCGGGAGTTCAATTGCATCCTCACCTTTATGAGGAGTAGTAGTTTTTAATGGGGATTTTGGCATAAATTCCTCATCATTTTGATTTTGCGGAATGATGAATTTAACCCCAATTTCTTCCCCTGTTAATTCATATAGAGTTTTGGCAATGAGATGGAGATAACGTGATTCCAGCCAGTCTCTTGCAAACTCATTTGGGGCGGTGATAATTAATGTATCACCTTGAAGAGCATGCGCTTTTGTTGATTTTAACCAAGTTTCAAAGCTAGGCTTACTTAATTTTTTTTCAATTTCATTGAGCGCACGACTCCATAAATCCGCAATATTTTCCATTGTCTTTCGTTGTCCCTCCTTTACCCAATCAGCCTCAGTACAGACCGTTGCACCAAGATGAATAAATATACAATCCACAATTTAATGTGTAAAACAATATAATATAGTAGAAAAACGACTTTTCGACATAACTCACCAACTGTGGACAACTAGTTTCACAGGGTGTTTATAATCTTTCCACACATTATCCACAGTTTGTGGATAATGCAAGTATAATAATCTAGTTATTCAAGGTTAAAACACAAATATCATATCAAAATAACCCCTATGATGCAATGATTTTCAAAAACTTATCCACATAGTTGAAAAATGTTGAAAAATAGTTTTCCACAAGGTGTCGATTTGTTAAAAACTTGTCGATAATAGGTGTGGATAATTTTGGTGGTGTTAAATAATCATCCACAAGTGCACATTTATGAATCAGGTTGACAATTTCAATATTTATTAACTATAATTAGAAAGACTGTCTTTAACAGTTATTCCTCGGGGAGGTGTCATAGAATGAAAAGAACATATCAACCAAATAAACGTAAACGTAGTAAAGTACACGGTTTCCGCAGCCGTATGAGCACAAAAAACGGACGTAAAGTTCTTCAACGTCGCCGTCGCAAAGGAAGAAAAGTATTATCAGCATAGGCCACTGAAAAGAGTCAGTGGTCTTTTTACATGAAATTGGCTGTTTAAATAAACATGGAATATGAAACAATGAAAGTTGAACTCTAAAAATGGCTAAATCTAAAAAGCCATTATTTCCGGAGTGAGAGAAAATGAAAAAGAGAAATCGGATTAAAAAGAATGAAGATTTTCAAAAGGTATTTAAAAATGGAAAATCGATGGCTAATCGACAGTTTGTTATTTACATTCTCGATCGGCCAGAGGAAAAAGAATTTCGTTTAGGTCTTTCAGTTAGTAAAAAAGTAGGGAAAGCAGTTGTACGTAATAAAATTAAACGGTTAATCCGACAAGTTTTTTTAGAAGAAAAAGAAAATATAGCAAAAGGGAAGGATTATGTTATTATTGCGAGGAAGCCAGCCGCAGATATGAATTATCATGAGGTGCGAAAAAGCTTATTTCATCTTTTTTATAAAACAAATATATATTTAAAATCGAAAAAGAATAAAGTAAATGAGTCTTAAACTTTATATTTCAAAATTTGAATGTTTGATTCATAAAAAAAGATGTTACAATACTTTTGTATAATGAATCGTATGGGGGAATATTAAAAAGAATTTTTTCGTTGTTAGGAGGAAATGTCGTTGAAAAGGCGAATATTATTACTGCTTGCGTTAATTGGAATTGTCTCCATATTATCTGGATGTTCGGAAATCAATGAGCCGATTACAAAAGAAAGCGAAGGATTTTGGAATCAATATATTGTTTATCCGCTTTCGTGGTTGATTACATATTTTGCAAAACTTTTTGGTAATGATTATGGACTATCCATTATTATTGTTACCATTTTAATCCGTTTAGCCATCTTACCTTTAATGATTAAACAAACTCAAAATTCAAAGGCAATGCAAGCCTTGCAGCCAGAGCTAATAAAACTACGTGAAAAATATAGTTCAAAAGACCAACAAACACAACAAAAGCTCCAACAAGAAACAATGGCTCTTTTCCAAAAACATGGAGTTAATCCGCTTGCTGGATGCTTTCCTTTATTAATTCAAATGCCGATCTTAATTGGATTTTATCATGCGATTATGAGAACACAAGAAATCGCAAATCACAATTTCCTTTGGTTCGATTTAGGAGAAAGAGATCCTTATTTCATACTTCCAATTTTGGCTGGTGCATTAACATTTGTACAACAAAAACTCATGATGTCTGGAACAGAAGCGATTAATCCGCAAATGCAAACGATGTTATGGCTCATGCCAATTATGATTGTCGTATTTGCTATTAGCTTCCCAGCAGCTTTATCTCTTTACTGGGTTGTTGGTAGTATCTTTATGATTGTGCAAACACTTGTTATTAAAGGTCCTGAAACCCGAAAAGCCTCTGAAAAGGCGAAAGGAGCGCAAAAGTGAAGGAAATAACCTCTACTGGTTCTACTGTAGATGAAGCAGTGAAATCTGCTTTAGAGAAGTTAAAGGCTACGATGGATGAAGTAGAAGTTCGTGTAATTGATGAAGGGAAAAAAGGATTTTTAGGTATTTTTGGCCATAAGCCGGCAATTGTTCATGTAAAATTAACGAAAATGGAAGAAGAAATAGACGAATATAACCCATTAAAAGAAACTGTTTCTCAATTAATAGAAAATTCTACTAATTTTACGTCTGACCTAAAAGAATTGGAAAAAGATCCTGCAGATGAAGCGAAAAAATTCCTTGAAGAAGTTATTCAAAAAATGGGTGTGTCGGCGAGAGTTAACGTCAAACGTGATAAAAAAGTTGTTTATTTTCAAATAGAAGGTGAAAAGCTAGCTCTTTTAATCGGCAAACGCGGACAAACGTTAAACTCTTTACAGCTACTTACACAGCTAGTAGCAAATCGGTATTCAAAAGAATACATTCAAGTCGTTTTAGATGCAGAAAATTATCGGCAACGCCGTCAAGAAACATTATCCCAGCTTGCCATTCGACTTGCTGAAAAAGCAGTTCAAACGAAGCGGGAAATTCCATTAGAACCAATGCCTTCATTTGAGCGGAAAATTATTCATACCGCTTTAGTAGATGATGATCGTGTTAAGACGTATTCAGTTGGACGAGACCCATATCGACATATCGTTATAGCTCCAAAAGATTTATAATCAACATAAAATCGGAAAGATTTACGTAATGAATCTTTCCGATTTTTTTTTGTCAAAAATTGAAGTTTTCGAAGTCACGTTTAGCTCCAACTCATAAGTTTTTAAAACATGGCTCTTTTCTAAAGGACTGTTGCTTTACCATGAACCGAACAAAGCACGTGGTAGGACAAATTACGTTTGTCCGACAATCGATTTTTGTTCGGTTCAAGTCACGATGACAGTCGAAAAACAACAAAGTTTACGTAAACAGCCTAAAACATAAAAAGGTGTGAATAAGTAAAGGGGAGTAATAGGTGGTGTATATTGTTATTAACATGTGGATAAGTTACAATATTGATTAAGTATGTTTTGATGTGGATATTTTTTCTTTTCTACTTTTATACAATATGCTATCTTAAGGTTTTGGTTACTCTTTATTAAAAAATAATCGGCGGTTTCCATAAATACTTTTTTCAATAAGTGAGGTGATAAAGATGGATTTTGATACAATAGCGGCAATATCGACCCCAATGGGAGAAGGAGCCATTGCCATTGTTCGATTAAGTGGAAATGAAGCGATTAACATTGTGGACAAAGTTTTTAAAAGTCCTTCTCAAAAGAAATTACGAGATGTACCAACCCATACCATTCATTATGGAAATATCATTGATCCAGAAAGTGGACAAGTGGTTGAAGAAGTTATGGTATCCGTTATGCGTGCACCAAAAACCTTTACACGTGAAGATGTAGTGGAGATTAACTGTCATGGAGGGTTAGTGACAGTTAATCGCGTCTTACAGCTAGTGCTAACAAATGGGGCGCGCCTTGCAGAACCGGGAGAGTTTACAAAACGAGCTTTTTTAAATGGCCGCATCGATTTATCACAGGCAGAAGCAGTGATGGATTTAATTCGTGCGAAAACTGATCGAGCTATGAATATGGCGCTTGGCCAAATGGAAGGCCGTTTATCCAAGCTTATTAAACGTCTGCGTCAAGAAATATTAGAGACTTTAGCACATGTTGAAGTTAATATAGACTATCCGGAATATGATGATGTTGAAGAAATGACCCATCAAATGCTCGTGGAAAAAGCCCAATATGTTCGTAAAGAAATTGAGAAGCTCCTTCAAACTTCTCAACAAGGAAAAATTTTGCGTGAAGGTTTATCAACGGTGATTATTGGCCGACCAAACGTTGGAAAATCCTCCTTGTTAAATAGTTTAGTTCATGAAAATAAAGCCATTGTCACAGATATACCTGGTACGACACGTGATGTCATTGAAGAATATGTCAATGTTCGCGGTGTCCCACTCCGTCTTGTTGATACAGCAGGGATTCGTGAGACAGAAGACATTGTTGAACGTATTGGGGTAGAACGCTCAAGACAAGTATTAAAAGAAGCAGATTTGATTCTTCTAGTTTTAAATTATAATGAACAACTATCAAAAGAGGATGAGCAGCTTTTGGAAGCGGTAAAAGGTATGGATTATATCGTCATTGTCAACAAAACGGACTTACCGCAAAAAATTAACTTAGAGCAGGTGAAAAAACTTGCCAAAGATCGTCCGATTATCACAACTTCGTTAAAAGAGGAAAAAGGGATTGATGATTTAGAGGAAGCGATTAGTTCTTTATTTTTTGAGGGAAATGTTCAATCAGGAGACTTGACGTACGTTTCCAATACACGTCATATTTCCTTATTAACTCAAGCAAAAAAAGCGATAGAAGATGCTTTAGATGGGATTAAGCAAGGCGTTCCGATTGATATTGTCCAAATTGACTTAACTCGTTCTTGGGAGCTATTAGGGGAAATCATTGGTGATGCTGTACATGAAAGCTTAATAGATCAACTTTTTTCTCAATTTTGCTTAGGGAAGTAAAAAGGAGGTAAGAACATGGGATATCAGGCTGGATCATATGATGTCATTGTAGTTGGTGCTGGACATGCTGGCTGTGAGGCAGGTCTTGCAGCAGCGAGATTAGGAGCTAAAACATTGGTTTTGACCATCAACCTTGATATGGTTGCATTCATGCCATGTAATCCGTCCATTGGAGGTCCGGCAAAAGGGATTGTTGTACGTGAGATTGATGCCTTAGGTGGTGAAATGGGGAAAAATATCGATAAAACGCATATTCAAATGCGCATGTTAAATACAGGGAAAGGGCCAGCTGTTCGTGCATTACGCGCACAAGCTGATAAGCTTCTATATCAGCAAGAAATGAAGAAAACATTAGAAAGCGAACCAAATTTAACGCTTCAACAAGGAATGGTGGAACGTTTAATTGTTGAAGACGGAGTATGTAAAGGGGTCATCACTCAAACAGGTGCTGAATATCGTGCCAAAACAGTTGTTTTAACGACAGGAACGTTTTTACGCGGCAAAATTATTATTGGTGACCTTTCGTATTCTAGTGGTCCAAACAACCAGCAGCCATCCATTAAACTTTCAGAGCATTTACTAGAGCTTGGTTTTGAGCTTGTTCGTTTTAAAACAGGTACACCGCCTCGCGTAAATAGTCAAACGATTGATTATAGTAAAACGGAAATTCAACCAGGTGACGAAACACCTAGAGCCTTTTCATATGAAACAACGAAATACATTACGGATCAACTGCCTTGCTGGTTAACGTACACGAGTGAAGAAACGCATAAAATTATTGATGATAATTTACACCGTTCACCGATGTATTCGGGAATGATTAAAGGAACAGGACCTCGTTATTGTCCATCCATTGAAGATAAAGTAGTACGATTCCATGATAAACCACGTCACCAAATTTTCTTGGAGCCTGAGGGACGCAATACACAAGAAGTATATGTACAAGGCCTTTCAACAAGTCTTCCAGAAGATGTACAGCGAAGAATATTAGCGACGATCCCAGGGCTAGAAAAAGCGCAATTGATGCGTGCTGGATATGCTATTGAATATGATGCGATTGTCCCTACACAATTATGGCCAACATTAGAAACGAAAAAAGTAAAAAATCTTTATACAGCTGGCCAAATTAACGGAACATCTGGATATGAAGAAGCAGCAGGCCAAGGAATTATGGCAGGGATTAATGCTGCGAGAAAGGCCTTAAACAAAGAAGAAGTCATTTTAAGTCGTTCAGACGCCTACATCGGAGTTTTAATTGATGATCTCGTGACAAAAGGAACAAATGAGCCGTATCGATTATTAACATCAAGAGCGGAATACCGTCTTCTATTACGTCATGATAATGCAGATTTACGGTTAACAGAAATCGGTTATCAAATTGGATTAATTTCTGAAGAACGTTATCAAAAATTTGTGGCAAAAAAAGAAGCGATCGAAAAAGAGAAAAAGCGCCTTGTTTCAACGATTATTAAACCAAATGAAAAAACTCAGGAAATCATCAAAAATGCTGGAGGAAGCGAGCTAAAAGATGGAGTTCGTGCTTCTGATTTATTAAAACGTCCAGAAATGAATTATAACCATATTAAGCTGCTAGCTCCTTCTGAGGAACCACTTTCACCTGAAGTGGAAGAACAAGTAGAAATCCAAATTAAGTATGAAGGATATATCGAAAAATCGTTGCAGCAAGTGGAAAAATTAAAACGGATGGAAAATAAAAAGATTCCGGAAAACATTGATTACGATGCGATTACTGGACTAGCAACAGAAGCTCGGCAAAAATTAAAAGAAGTCCGTCCATTGTCTGTAGCGCAAGCCTCACGTATTTCTGGGGTGAATCCAGCAGATATTTCAATCCTGCTTGTATACTTAGAACAAGGACGTATTGCCCGTGTCTCTAATGAATAAGGATCATACCGGGTAGTTGTCCTCTAAGGCAACTACCCAAATGAAAACAAATGATGGAAGTGTATAAAATGGAAATAGTTCAATTTCAAAAACAATTAGAAGAGAAGGGAATTCCTCTTACACCCCTTCAAATACAACAATTTGAGCGGTACTATGAACTGTTAATAGAATGGAATGAAAAAATGAATTTAACGTCGATTACGGAGAAAAAAGAGGTTTATTTAAAGCATTTTTACGATTCCATTACCGCTGCCTTTTATTATGACTTTTCAAAGCCGCTTTCCCTTTGCGATGTAGGGGCGGGCGCTGGATTTCCAAGTATTCCTATCAAAATATGTTTTCCACATTTACATATAACGATTGTTGATTCGCTAAAAAAACGAATTACGTTTTTAGAGCATTTAGCTAAAGAATTAGACATAAACCAGCTTTCTCTTTATCATGATCGTGCCGAAACGTTTGGTCAAAACAAACAATTCCGGGAGTCCTTTGATTTAGTAACAGCTAGAGCAGTTGCCAAATTATCAGTATTAAGCGAATTATGTCTACCACTTGTAAAGGTAAATGGAGATTTTCTAGCGATGAAGGCTCAATCAGCACAAGAAGAATTAAAAAACGCAGCTAAAGCTATTTCTGTACTTGGTGGGGAAGTTGAAGAAGTCATGAGCTTTACATTGCCAATTGAAAATAGTGAACGCAACATTATTTGGATTCATAAAGAACGCTCCACCCCAAAAAAATACCCACGGAAACCTGGCACTCCAAATAAAATGCCCATTGAGTAAACATGGATTATCAAATATTTTTCCTATGAATGTGGGCGTCTAGCAGGAAAATAGTTTTGGAAACAAGAATTATTATTGTGGTAGTTTCAAAAGGTGGTGTCAGCATATGAAGCATCCTTTTTCTCGATTGTTTAGACTGGGAGAAAAAGATGAAGATGAACAAGTAGAGCATATTGAAAAAGATGAAATATTGAAAATTCCTGTCCATAAAATTGTTCCCAACCGTTTTCAACCTCGAACTCTTTTTGTAGAGGAGAAAATTGAAGAATTAGCACAAACAATTCGCACTCATGGTATTATTCAACCAATTGTTGTTCGTAAATTAGAAGATCAATATGAAATTATTGCCGGGGAAAGAAGATGGAGAGCAGTTCAAAAGCTTGGCTGGGAAGAAATTCCTGCTATTATTAAAGATTTTAATGATACCGAAACAGCTTCTATTGCATTAATTGAAAACTTGCAACGCGAAGAATTATCAGCCATTGAAGAAGCTGTTGCTTATGCAAAATTACTTGAGCTCCACCAATTGACTCAAGAGGCGCTTGCACAGCGCTTAGGGAAGGGTCAATCTACCATTGCGAATAAATTGCGTTTGTTAAAGCTTCCAAAAGAAGTGCAACAAGCACTTTTAAATAAAAAGATTACGGAACGTCATGCCCGGGCATTAATTCCGTTAAAGAACGAAGAGTTGCAAATTAAGCTATTACATGAAATTATGGAAAAACAATTAAATGTAAAACAAACAGAAGATAAGGTTGTTAAGCTGCTAGAAAAAGAACAAGTAAAACCAAAACCAAGACGTAAAGCTTTTAGCCGTGATACACGAATTGCGATGAACACGATACGACAATCTCTTAACATGGTACAAGAATCTGGTGTAAAAATAGATTCTCAAGAAGAGGAATTTGAAGATTATATTCAATTTACGATTAAAATTCCAAAGTAAGCTCTTCACGTTGTTGTGAAGAGTTTTTTTATTGTTTAGGAAATTAGAAGGAAATTACAAATTTACAACTTGTGGACAACATTGTTCATAGTTGGTTTTTTGTCTAGCTCCGGGCGTTAGCGGCTAGCCAACTTCCCATTTCATCTGTACGATAAGTCAACATCGACTCAACGATCGCCTAAGTTTCCTTTATCTCCTACTGAAAGGTCTTAGTTTGTACGCAGCTAAGCGGGGCGCTTGCGCTTTTCTTATGTTTTTGTCCATTATAAAAAACAACATTTATTCGTTTTCATGATAAAATAAACACTATGGAATATTTCGAAGTAGTGGAAAGCAGGTGACACCGTGGGGAAAATCATTTCCATAGCAAACCAAAAAGGGGGAGTTGGAAAGACAACAACTTCTGTTAATCTTGGTGCATGCTTAGCCCATCTTGGGAAAAGAGTATTGTTAATAGATATCGACCCACAAGGCAATGCGACAAGCGGTGTAGGAATAGAAAAAGCGGATGTTGACCAATGTGTTTACGATATTATTGTCGATGATGTCGATGCCAAAAAAGTGATTAAAGCAACTCAAATAGAGAGACTTGATGTAATACCCGCAACGATACAATTAGCAGGGGCAGAAATTGAACTCGTCCCGACAATTTCCCGTGAGGTAAGGTTAAAGCGTGCAATAGAGCCCATTAAACCATACTATGATTATATTTTAATTGACTGTCCTCCGTCATTAGGATTGTTAACCATTAATGCCTTAACCGCTTCCGATTCTGTGATCATTCCCGTCCAGTGTGAATATTATGCACTTGAAGGATTAAGTCAGTTATTGAATACGATTCGATTAGTTCAAAAGCATTTAAATTCCGATTTAATGATAGAAGGTGTCTTATTAACAATGTTGGATGCCCGGACGAATTTAGGTATTCAAGTGATCGATGAAGTGAAAAAGTATTTCCAAGATAAAGTCTATCAGACCATTATTCCACGAAACATTCGTTTAAGTGAAGCTCCAAGTCATGGACAACCGATTATTCTTTACGATCCAAGGTCACGTGGTGCTGAAGTTTACTTAGAATTAGCGAAGGAAGTGGTGACGACAAATGGCTAGAGGTTTAGGAAAGGGGATTCATGCCATTTTTTCAAATATGGAGGTCGAGCAAGAAGAGGCTATACAAGAAATCAATCTTAAAGATTTACGTCCAAATCCATATCAACCTAGAAAAACATTTGATCATAATAGTATAACGGAATTAAAGGAATCCATATTGCAACACGGTATTTTACAACCTTTAATTGCTCGAAAAAGTATTAAAGGATACGAAATTGTTGTCGGAGAACGCCGTTTTCGAGCAGCAAAGGAAGCAGGATTAAAAACCGTCCCTGTAGTCATTCGCAAATTTACGGATCAACAAATGATGGAGATGGCATTGCTTGAAAATTTACAACGAGAGGATTTAACACCAATTGAAGAAGCAAAAGCATATCAATCGTTGATTGAACATTTACATATTACTCAGGAAGAGTTAGCTAAACGTCTCGGAAAAAGTCGCCCGCACATTGCTAATCACTTGCGTTTATTATCGTTGCCTCCAATCGTACAAAACTATATTTCTGAAGGAAAACTTTCGATGGGCCACGGGAGAGCATTATTAAGTTTAAAGAAAAAAGAACAAATAAAACCTTTAGCAGAAAAAATTATGAAAGAAAATTTAAATGTAAGGCAAGTTGAACAACTCGTTCAGCAATTAAATCATCCTGTTTCACGTGAAACAAAAAAAGAAAAGGTTGAAAAGGACCTATTTATTCGTGAACGGGAAACTTACTTAAGAGAAAAATTAGGAACATCCGTTGTTATTAAACAGCAAAAGAAAAAAGGTAAAATTGAAATCGAATTTTTTTCGAAAGAGGATTTAGAACGTATTTTAGAAATACTTGATCCGAAAATATCTTCTTAAAGCCATCCTTGGGGTGGTCTTTTTCCTTTTCATTCATTTCTTCAAAAGTTAAGTAATATGTATCTTTTATTAAATAAGTTGTTTCTAGTTTCGTTTGATTATCCATATAACCAATTCCATTTTATCCTCTCCCATACTTGATCCGCTTTTTGATCAGAAAGAATTTGTATTAAAAATCTTTGTTTGTCGGAAGATATCCTTCTTTTCAAGAACTATTGAAGCATTACGTATACTTTCAGCAATTACATCGGCCATTCTCATGACGAGGTGAAGACGTGTATTTTGCAACACAAAAAACTCCATAAAACCACTAACATTCACAATTCCTGTTATATGAATATCTCCTACTTCAGGCAGCTCTTTATGAACCCCAGCTCCAGGTTTTATCGGACCTGAACCGATTTGAATAGATCCAACATTTTTTAGACGACCTAGACAAGCATCTACAGCAATGATGAAAGGAGTTTGAAAGGTCTTTAAAATATGGTTAATGTTTTCTTCTAAGTTCACAGCATGAACAGGATTTTTTAACGTTCCGAATACATGAAAGTTTTCTATCTTCTTTTCTAATAATTTAGAGCCAACTAAAGGTCCTAGCGAATCACCAGTTGAGCGATCCGTCCCAATACATAACACAACAATCGGTTGTTCATGAACCTTTGATAGAAATTCAACGATTTTTCCTGTTAATTGATCAGTCGCATCCTCATGTTCAAGAAACACTCTAGCAGAATGTTGATTTAATGAAAAAAAACTTGGCTTTATATTCATAGAATTCACTCCCATATCATAGTAGTAACAGTATACGGAAGAAAAATTTTTTCTATACATGTGAAAGCAATATTGAGGTGAAAAGTAAATGTGGAAAGCGGGCTTTAAATGGATGTATCTGATCTTAGGGACTGTTATTGGCGCGGGATACGCTTCGGGTCGTGAACTATGGCAATTTTTTGGCTTTGAAAGTGGACTGGCTATTATTTTATTTACTTTCTTTTTTATTATTTGTTGTTATGTCATTATGAAAATAAGCTATGAAGAAAAGTCTGAACATTTTTCCCCTGTTTTGGAACGCCTTGTAGGAGCTAAACTTTCTTATGTTTACGACCTATTAATTGTCATGTACCTTTTTACAACAACTGTTGTTATGATTGCTGGCGGGGGAGCAACATTACAAGGTTTAACGGTTCCTTATTGGATTGGAATCTTGATCTTTTGTTTTCTCTTAGTATTATTGTTTTTTTGGGATGTAAAGGGGATTTTGTCGTTAAATAGTGTTTTAATTCCCATTTTGTTATTAGGATTAGGATATGTTTTGTTCCATTTTCATACAGAGCATGTACATATTTGGACTTTTAACTGGAAAGAACAATATAATTGGCCAGCAGCATTTACTTTTACATCTTTAAATATTTTGTCAATTGTAGCGGTTTTATCAGCCATTGGCAAAGAAATCAAAGACTTAAATGAAGCGAAAATAGCCAGTGTAGGGAGTGGTTTAATATTAGGTGCAGTTTCTTATTTATATAATGAAACGTTAACGCAATTTGCTGATAAAATAAGCGGCTTTGAAATTCCGCTGTTTGCCATATTAGACGAATCTCCATTTATAATGTTTTTAGCGATGTCGATCGTTTTATGGATGGCCATTTATACGACAGCTGCTGCAGGTGTTTTCGGACTAGCTACTCGATTTAAAAACTATTTCAAAATTCCTCTGTGGCAAATGGCATCTGTACTAATTATTCTAATGGTTCCATTTACAAAGTTCGGGTTTGCTACATTAGTTTCTATTCTTTATCCACTTTATGCTTTAATTAACTTATACTTAGTTGTCACCATCTTGCTTTTTCCAATTACGAATCGCTACAAATGGGATTGAAAAGTTGTTAAAATGAAACTGTAATAATGTTAAATGCAAACCTACTCGTTCAATATATAGTGATGTATACAGTAGAAAGGAGGATGACTTCTTCAGTGGTGAATAAAGAGTTTGACTTGCATGATATCGTGGAAATGAAGAAACCTCATCCTTGTGGGACAAATCGATGGAAAGTCATTCGCATGGGAATGGATATTCGAATCAAATGTGAAGGCTGTGGACATAGTGTTTTAATGCCAAGGAGAGAATTTACGAGGAAAATGAAAAAAATATTAGAAAAAAGCGGAGAGTCATAAGCTGTTGGATATGATTCCAACAGCCTTTAGCATTTTTATACATATAAAATTAGAAAATATTTCGGAGCATTTATCACCTTTATGGAGATGATGTATTTTATTGTCTCTTTACAGTTGTCATTTTACTTGTTCAACTCTATAATTGTTGAAGATTGAATACCATTTGGCTGTTTTCGTAAACTTTGTTGCTTATCGACTCACGCTTTAGCGTGTAGCAAGCGGATCGCTTGCCTGACAGTCGAAAAGCTATCGTATAGTAAAGCAACAATTTTGTAGAAAAGAGCCTACCATTTTAATGGATAAGCTCGAAGAAAATTTCAAATAGATTCGGGATTTTTCTAAGGACAAGAGGAGTGAAAAATATGGCATTAACAGCTGGAATTGTTGGGCTTCCAAACGTAGGAAAATCAACTTTATTTAATGCAATTACACAAGCAGGAGCAGAATCTGCCAATTATCCGTTCTGTACAATTGATCCAAACGTGGGCATTGTTGAAGTACCGGATCATCGCCTGCAAAAATTAACGGAACTAGTCAAACCGAAAAAAACCGTTCCGACAACATTTGAGTTTACAGACATTGCAGGAATTGTAAAAGGGGCAAGTAAAGGCGAAGGTTTAGGGAATAAATTTTTATCACATATTCGTCAAGTTGATGCCATTTGCCACGTTGTTCGTTGTTTCCGTGATGATAATATTACACACGTTGCTGGGAAAGTAGACCCAATTGCAGATATTGAAACCATTAATTTAGAGCTCATTTTAGCGGATTTAGAAACAGTTGATAAACGTATCGACAAAGTAGCCAAAATGGCTAAACAAAAAGACAAACAAGCAATGTTTGAATATGAAATTTTAGCGAAGCTCAAAGAAGCATTTGAAAATGAAAAACCTGCCCGTACACTAGAGTTTTCAGAAGAGCAAATGAAGTATGTCAAACAGCTTCACCTATTGACCATTAAACCAGTTCTATATGTAGCAAATGTCGGGGAAGAAGATGTTCAAGACCCTTCTGAAAATCCTTATGTGGCGCAAGTTCGTGAATATGCAGCAAAAGAAAATGCGGAAGTAATTGTTGTTTGTGCCAAAATCGAAGCAGAGATCGTCGAGCTAGATGGGGAAGAAAAGGAGATGTTTTTACAAGAGCTTGGCATTGAAGAATCTGGACTTGATCAATTAATTAAAGCCTCTTACAGTTTATTAGGATTAGCAACCTATTTCACAGCTGGAGAACAAGAAGTTCGTGCTTGGACATTTAGAAAAGGTATGAAGGCTCCACAATGTGCAGGAATTATCCACTCTGACTTTGAAAGAGGATTTATACGTGCTGAAACAGTATCCTATGATGATTTAGTGGAAGCTGGATCGATGGCTGCTGCAAGAGAAGCTGGTAAAGTCCGCCTTGAAGGAAAAGATTATGAAGTACAAGATGGGGATATTATCCATTTCCGCTTCAATGTGTAATGACATGATGACATCATTTTTTATTCGTCGATTGTCTTAATATCTCGATGAATTGTTGCAAGTTTCGTATAGCTTTGCTATAATTCTATTTCGTGAGTAATTGATTAATTACTCCTTGCCCGAATGGGCCGTTTAGTCCAAAAGGAGGTGTAACAGGATGAGAAAATATGAAATCATGTATATCATCCGCCCAAACATTGAAGAGGATGCTAAGAAGGCTCTTGTTGAGCGTTTCAATAGCATTTTAACAGACAATGGTGCGGAGATTGCGGAAGTGAAAGAATGGGGCAAGCGTCGTCTTGCTTACGAAATTAAAGATTTCCGCGAAGGAATTTATATGATTGTGAACGTTGCTTCTAACCCTGAAGCGATTGAAGAGTTTAGTCGCTTAGCTAGAATCAGCGAAGACATCTTACGTCATATCGTTGTAAAAGAAGATGAGTAATGGTTTCCATATAAATAATAAGATGATAAAATCGTCTTAAAAGCGTTTTAGGAGTGGTTCTGATATGATGAATCGTGTCGTTCTTGTCGGCAGATTGACAAGGGATCCGGAGCTGCGTTATACGCCAAACGGTGTTGCGGTTGCAACGTTTACACTAGCTGTAAATCGCAATTTTACCAATCAGCATGGTGAACGTGAGGCTGATTTTATAAACTGTGTTGTATGGCGGCGCCCAGCAGAAAATGTTGCAAACTTTTTGAAAAAAGGCAGTCTTGCTGGTGTAGATGGTCGTCTTCAAACACGTAGTTATGAAGATCAAACGGGAAGACGTGTGTATGTCACCGAAGTAGTTGCGGATAGTGTTCAGTTTTTAGAACCAAAAAGTGCTAGCAGTAATCAGTCAAATTATTTTGACAGCAACCAAGGTAATAAAACTGGAAATGCCAATCCGTTTGGTGGCGGCTCATATGATCAAAACCGGAGCAATCAGGGCCACACTAATTTTGATGACGATCCGTTTGCAAATGATGGACAAACAATCGATATTTCCGATGATGATTTACCATTTTAATGGAGCAGTATGTACGGAAATTTGATCATTAAAGGAGGGAAATGTAATGGCTGGACGCAGAGGTCGTGGTAAACGCCGTAAAGTGTGCTACTTCACAGCGAATGGGATCACACATATCGACTATAAAGATGTTGATTTGCTGAAAAAATTTATCTCTGAGCGCGGGAAAATTTTACCTCGTCGTGTAACAGGTACTAGCGCAAAATATCAACGTAAATTAACGGTAGCCATTAAACGTGCTCGTCAAATGGCTTTACTTCCTTACGTTGCAGATGACAAATAAGTTCAAAAAAGGCAGTGAGGTCGAACGTTCCTTGCTGCTTTTTTCATTCCTAAGGAAAGGCCTTTTTTAAAAGATTGTTGCTTTACCATAGCTTTTCGACTGTCCAGGCAAGCGACAAAGTTTACGAAAACAGCCTAAGGAAAAGATTAAATTGTTTTTATATTTCATGGCATCGCTTTTTTATTTTGCAGCTTTGTCTCATTAAACTTTCGTTTATCACGTTTGCCAATTTGGTTTGCTTGTTTGCCATGAACCATATAAAATATGATAAAGAGTAAAGGTGGTGTCAATTTGAAACAGACTCGTATTATAACAGAAGCGGCAATCTTTCTGGCCATTTATAGTGTGTTACTAGCTTTCACTTTATTTATTCCAATATTTTCAATCGTTACAATGTTTTTTCTTGCATCACCTTTTATTATTTTAATCATGCGACATGGATTGAAAGCAACAATTCCGATGTTATTTGGTTCTCTTATTATTTCAATTTTTTTAGGACCAATCTTAGCTCTTCCAATAACCTTGATGTTTGCTGGAACAGGATTGATCATGGGGTATTTTTATTTAAAGCGGCAACCAATGTTGGCGCTTACAGGTGGAACGATTGCTTTCCTAATTTCTTTCGTCATTAACTATGTCGTCTCTATAGCTTTTTTCGGAATGGATGTGTTTGGTGAACTATTAGAAGAAATGAAAACATCCATGAATCAAGCTTTTGACCTTTTTTCTACATTTGGTCAAGAAGTGCCTGCCGACATCATCGATGAGATGAATAGCCAATTGGAATTACTCAGTTATATACTACCTAGCATATTAGTTGTCTCTGCGTTCATATTTGCAATTATTACTCATTTGACGAATCGCTTAATCTTAAAACGATTAAAGCTTGACTTCGGTTCTTTGAAGCCTTTTAAAGATTGGACATTGCCGAAAAGTATGCTTTGGTATTATCTTGCGGCCATTATATTAGGATTTTTGGACTTGCAAGAAGGTTCTTTTATGTATATTGCTCTTTTAAACATGATATTTGTGCTGCAGTTGCTTCTTTTGCTTCAAGGGTTTTCATTTATTTTTTATTATCGTCACGTAAAACAGCTGTCAAAGGGTATTCCTATTTTAGTCATTATTACTTCGATGATCCTTCCGCTCTTACAAGATTTGATTCGAATTTTAGGTATAATAGATTTAGGTTTTGATTTGCGAAATAGGCTGAAAAAGTGATGGAGTGTTTGAATGTTTTGAGGAGCTGAACATTATGCCACATTTTTATGAAAAGCCATTATTTAGGTATCCAGTATATACCTTGATTGGTTTAACCACCCTTTCTGTTATGATCATTTGGGGATATCAATGGTTCATTGGTTTGTTTATGACGTTGCTATTTGGCTTTTCTTTATTTTTTTTAATAAAGGCTGACCGACAAGTAAAAACAGAGATAGAAAGCTATATTTCCACGTTATCATATCGTTTAAAAAGAGTCGGTGAAGAAGCTTTAATGGAAATGCCAATTGGGATTATGCTCGTCAATGATCAATATTTCATTGAATGGACAAATCCTTACTTGGCGTCCCTTTTCGATGTCGATACATTAGTTGGCCGTTCTCTTAATGATGTTGCTGAATCATTAGTACCATTATTGAAACAAGAAGTAGATTCTGAAATCATTACACTCCATGACCGAAAGTTTAACGTGATTATTAAGCGGGAGGAACGGCTTCTTTACTTTTTCGATGTAACAGAACAAAAAGAAATTGAAAAGAAATATAAAGGTGAGCGGACAGTATTAGCTTATATTTTTCTTGATAATTATGATGAAGTTACACAAGGTATGGATGATCAAACAAGAAGTAATTTAAATAGTGAAGTAACCTCAATTTTAAATAAATGGGCAACGGAATATGGCATTTTTCTCAAACGAATTTCGTCTGAACGTTTTATTGCCGTTTTAAACGAAAATATATTATCTCAATTAGAAAAATCGAAATTCTCTATTTTGGATGAAGTTCGTGAAAAGGCAACTGTTCAAAATGTCTCTTTAACCTTAAGTATTGGGGTTGGGACAGGTGTTATAGAGCTGCCAGAGTTAGGGGGATTAGCACAATCAAGCTTAGACTTGGCTTTAGGGCGGGGTGGAGACCAAGTAGCGATTAAGCAGCCTAACGGAAAAGTGAAATTTTTTGGTGGAAAAACGAATCCAATAGAAAAACGTACACGTGTGCGAGCACGAGTGATTTCCCATGCTTTAAAAGAAATTATTCTGGAAAGTGACAAAATTATTATTATGGGACATAAATATCCTGATATGGATGCAATCGGCTCGTCAATCGGTTTATTAAAGGTAACACAAGTAAATGGGAAAGAAGGCTTTATCGTATTAAATCAAGATGAAATAGATTCAGGCGTACAACGTCTATTGGAGGAAGTGAAGAAAAATTCCGAATTATGGTCCCGATTTATAACACCTGAGGAAGCCTTGGAAATTGCAACAGATGACACTCTTCTTGTAGTATTAGATACACATAAACCATCATTAGTGATTGAAGAACGGTTATTAAATAAAATTGATAATGTGGTCATCATCGATCATCATCGCAGAGGAGAAGAGTTCATTCATGATCCATTACTAGTTTATATGGAGCCGTATGCATCATCAACGGCCGAGCTTGTAACAGAGCTTTTAGAATATCAGCCAAAACGGTTAACGATGAGTATGATTGAGGCTACAGCGTTATTAGCTGGTATTATCGTCGATACGAAAAGCTTCACGCTAAGGACGGGGTCACGTACATTTGATGCTGCTTCTTATTTACGGGCAAAAGGGGCAGATACGATTCTTGTACAAAAACTTTTAAAAGAAGACCTTGATCTTTATGTCAAACGCTCAAAGCTTATCCAAAATACAACAATTTTGGAAAATGGAATTGCCATCGCCAAAGCGGATCCATTAGAAGATGAATGGTATGAACAGGTCATTATCGCACAAGCTGCTGATACTCTTTTAACGATGCAAAATATTTTAGCTTCGTTTGTAATTGCCAAAAGAGATGAAGAGACCGTGGCGATTAGTGCACGTTCATTAGGAGATGTTAATGTACAAGTCATCATGGAGTCTCTTGATGGTGGAGGACATTTAACGAATGCAGCAACACAACTGAAGGGTATCACAATAGACGAAGCAGAGGAGCGCTTAATCAAAGCCATTCAAGATTATTTAGAAGGGGGAAATGAAGAATGAAAGTCATCTTTCTTCAAGACGTAAAAGGGAAAGGAAAAAAAGGTGAAATTAAAAATGTAGCGGACGGCTATGCCCAAAACTATTTATTTAAAAAAGGTCTTGCGATTGAAGCAACACAAGCAAACTTAAAACAACTAGAAGCGCAAAAGAAAAAAGAACAAAAAGAAGCAGCAGAAGAATTGGCGAAAGCCAAACAATTAAAAGAGCAATTGGAAAAAATCACAGTAGAATTAAAAGCTAAGGCTGGTGAAGGCGGGCGTTTATTTGGCTCTGTTACAAGTAAGCAAATTGCTGAACACTTGAAAAAAGAACATAAGATTCAAATTGATAAACGGAAAATTGACTTGCCGGATGCTATTCGTGCCCTAGGATATACAAATGTTCCTGTAAAATTACATTCTGATGTCACAGCGACTTTAAAAGTTCATGTATCTGAAGAATAATTCGATACGTACTAAAATAAAGTGTGGTCATTGTGGAAAGAAATACTTCTTGAAATCAAATCATATTTCCCTATACTCAATTTTTGACGGAGCATATTTTAGCTCCGCTTTTTTAAGATTTTTATCTACTAAAGGTTTAAACAATATTGATAGTTTAGAAAGCAAAGCTTCTAGAAGAAGGCGTAACAAAAAAGGCGGTGATCATCATGAATGATCTATTAGCTGATCGTATTCCACCACAAAACATAGAAGCGGAGCAAGCGGTTTTAGGCGCGATTTTTCTTGAGCCATCTGCCTTAACCCTTGCTTCTGAAATTTTGATTCCCGAAGATTTTTATCGTGCTGCCCATCAGAAAATATTTAACTCGATGCTTAAATTGGCGGATAAAGGTGAGCCTGTTGATTTAGTCACGGTAACAAAGGAATTAGCAGATGCGAAAATATTAGAGGAAGTTGGTGGAGTCTCTTACTTAAGTGACTTAGCTAACTCTGTTCCAACAGCAGCGAATATTGAATATTATGCAAAAATAGTCGAAGAAAAATCGATCTTAAGACGACTGATTCGAACAGCTACGAACATTGCTCAAGAAGGATACAACCGTGAAGATGACGTGGACGGTCTATTAGATGAAGCAGAAAGAAATATTATGGAAGTGGCGCAAAGAAAAAATACTGGATCCTTCCAAAATATTAAAGATATATTAGTCAAAACGTATGACAACATCGAAATGCTTCATCATCGCAAAGGCGAAATTACTGGCATCCCAACAGGCTTTACAGAGCTTGACCGGATGACAGCGGGATTCCAACGGAACGATTTCATTATCGTTGCTGCTCGCCCATCTGTTGGTAAAACGGCGTTTGCGCTCAATATAGCCCAAAATGTAGCAACCAAAACAGATGAAAATGTTGCGATTTTTAGTTTAGAAATGGGTGCTGATCAATTAGTTATGCGTATGCTTTGTGCAGAAGGAAATATTAATGCCCAAAATTTACGTACAGGAAATTTAACCCCAGAAGATTGGGGAAAATTAACGATGGCGATGGGGAGCTTATCCAATGCAGGAATTTACATCGATGATACACCAGGGATTAAAGTGAGTGAAATTCGCGCAAAATGTCGCCGCCTAAAGCAGGAAAGGGGACTAGGATTAGTTCTGATCGACTATTTACAATTAATACAAGGAAGCGGACGGAACAGAGAGAACCGGCAGCAGGAGGTTTCTGAAATTTCTCGTTCCTTAAAAGCATTAGCACGTGAATTAGAAGTTCCAGTTATTGCATTATCACAGCTTTCTCGTGGTGTTGAACAACGCCAAGATAAACGTCCGATGATGTCGGATATTCGCGAGTCTGGTAGTATCGAGCAGGATGCAGATATCGTTGCGTTTTTATATCGTGATGACTATTATGATAAAGAAACAGAGAATAAAAATATTATAGAAATAATTATTGCTAAGCAGCGGAATGGTCCTGTTGGAACTGTTCAGCTTGCTTTTGTTAAAGAATATAACAAGTTTGTTAACCTAGAACGGAGATTTGAAGAATCAAATATTCCCCCTGGTGCATAACAACGCCTTATCCATTTAAGGCGTTTTTTTGCTTACTTGGCAGAAAGAAGTTTCATCTCGATGTAATCGATTAGTTGATGTATAAAGTGTAAATAGCGTTATGATAGGTGAAAGGACTAGCAATAGATTTTATTAAAGGCTCTTCTCTAAAAGATTTTTGCTTTACTATAGCTTTTCGACTGACATAGGCAAGCGATACTCGTGGATCGCCCGCGGAAAGGGAGCGAATTTCACAAATATCAACAATATCCTATAACAGAGCCTTATCCAAAAAAATAATACGAACAAAATAAATATATATATTTACAAATGTTCGGATTTTATTGACGTCTCTGTTTTAAATTGGTAAAATGAACTTGTTTGTGAAATAAGGGATTTTGATGGATAGCGGAGGTGCACTACTATGTCTTCAGTCGTTGTCGTAGGTACGCAATGGGGAGATGAAGGAAAAGGAAAAATTACCGATTTTCTTTCACAACATGCAGAAGTGATTGCTCGTTATCAAGGTGGGAACAATGCCGGTCATACCATTAAATTTAATGGTGAAACATATAAATTACACTTAATACCGTCTGGAATTTTTTTTAGTGAAAAAATTTGTGTAATTGGCAATGGCATGGTTGTTGATCCAAAGGCGTTAGTACAAGAATTAAACGGATTACATGAACGTGGAATTAAAACTGATAATCTCCGCATTAGTAACCGTGCTCATGTCATTTTACCATATCATTTAAAATTAGATGCATTAGAGGAAGAGAGAAAAGGTGCCAATAAAATCGGAACGACGAAAAAAGGAATTGGTCCTGCTTACATGGACAAGGCAGCACGTGTCGGAATACGTATTGCCGACCTTTTAGATCGAGAAGTATTTGAAGAAAAGCTTAGAAGAAACTTAGAAGAAAAAAATCGTTTATTTGAAAAAGTGTATGAAGTTGAGGGATTTAAGCTAGAGGATATCTTAAATGAGTATTATGAATACGGCCAACAAATTAAACAATATGTTTGTGATACATCTGTTGTCCTAAATGATGCGTTAGATGAAGGCCGCCGTGTATTATTCGAAGGAGCTCAAGGGGTTATGTTAGATATTGACCAAGGTACTTATCCATTTGTCACCTCTTCAAATCCTGTTGCTGGTGGCGTTACAATTGGTGCAGGTGTTGGCCCAACAAAAATTAATCATGTTGTCGGTGTTTCGAAAGCATATACAACTCGTGTTGGTGACGGTCCATTCCCAACAGAGCTTCATGATGAAATTGGCGACCAAATTCGTGAAGTTGGAAGAGAATATGGGACTACAACAGGCCGTCCACGCCGAGTAGGTTGGTTCGATAGTGTGGTTGTTCGGCATGCACGCCGTGTCAGTGGAATTACAGACTTATCTTTAAACTCGATTGATGTGTTAACAGGAATTGAAACATTAAAAATTTGTGTTGCTTACAAATATAAAGGGGAAATTTTAGAAGAATTCCCTGCAAGCTTAAAAGTATTATCTGAATGTGAACCGGTATATGAAGAAATGCCAGGTTGGAAAGAAGACATTACAGGAGTAAGAAGCTTAGATGAGCTTCCAGAAAATGCTCGTCATTATATTGAACGTATTTCCCAATTAACAGGAATTCCATTATCAATATTCTCAGTCGGACCAGATCGTTCGCAAACGAATGTTGTTCGCAGCGTTTTTAGAGCTAATTAACAATTTCTATAAATCTTTTTCGGTTGAAAAATGAGGTAAGTAAACATTTTTTAGATCTCGTCTAGAAGTCTCCCACCTCTACGCGACGTTTAGGTGGGAGGTTCATATATGTTTCGCTTACCTTTTTGTATAAAAACCATTTTTTCTTTCAAAAACCCTTGCCTTATCTATTTTATGATGATATTATAAAAGACGTCCTGTTTTGAATATTTTAAAAAGGTTTATAACGATTTTCCCTATAATATGGCTCGGTAGCTCAGTCGGTAGAGCAACGAGCAAAACATCCATGAGTAAGCTTCGAGTTGTACCAGCCGAGCGGCATCTTGAGAAGACAAACTGAGGCTGGGACAAAGGACA
>JAUSTR010000021.1 GCA_030812955.1 Bacillus alveayuensis | reverse complement strand
GCAATGATCATCATAACACAGACAGCAATAAACAATAAAATGGGCACCACCCACGAATGAGTTTTGTCATACAAAACACCAATTAATATGGGCCCAAAAGCAGCAAGCAAATAACCAATTGATTGCGCCATTCCCGATAAAGCGGAAGCTTGCTCGGAGCTTCTTGTTCTTAAACCAAATAGCGCTAATACGAGCCCAATGCTTGCCCCTTGTCCAATACCGATTAATATAATCCAAAAGACAATGAGTAAAAGAGGCCCGCCATACAATAATCCAACGAGACCTGCTAAATAAATTGCTCCTAAAACCGCTACAATTCGCCTTTGATCTGCATATTTGTCCGACAGTGCCGGAGCGGCAAATGTTGCCGGCAAGCCAGCAATTTGCACAAGAAACAGCATCCAACCAGCTGTTGAAGCACTTAATCCGTCCGCCTGCAAAATTTCAGGAAGCCATGCAACCATACTATAAAATAAGAACGATTGAAGACCCATAAAAAATGTGACTTGCCATGCCAGCGGCGACCGGAGCAAAAAACCATTTGAAATATGTACAGTTGGCGGTTTTGCGGATCTTTGTTTTCCACTAATTAGGGGAAACCATAAACATATCGCCAAAATCACGAACATCGTCCAAAATAACAAGGCATTTTTCCATCCAAATTTTAATCCTTCCGACAACGGAATTGCTAAACCGGAAGCGATCCCTGCAAGCATTCCCATAGCTGTTGAATAAACGCTTGTCATCAGTCCGATTTTATCCGGGAACCGTTCTTTTACAATACCCGGAAGAAGCACATTTCCAATGGCAATGCCTACTCCAATTAACACAGTTCCTAAAAGAAGACCAATCATCGCTCCGAATGTTCGAATAATCATTCCTGCAAGAAGCACGACTAACCCGGCAAAAATCGCCGTTTCATTTCCGTATCGGCTTGCAAATTTCGGAGCTAATGGCGAAAGAACCGCAAAAACGATTAACGGGATAGTCGTTAGTAAACCTGCAACCCCGTTGGAGATTCCGAGATCTTCACGAATATAACCGATGAGCGGTCCGACCGATGTAATAGCAGGACGCAAATTAAAAGCAGCAAAAATGATTCCGGCAATCAAGAGCATTTTTTTAATAGAAATTTCTTTTTCTGTCCTCACCGTATAGCGCTCCATACTTACCCTTCCTTTACCCCCTTGAACATCTTAACAGTCAATTATTTATATACTAATCCCCATCGATGGGAAAATCAACCACATACCATGTATCGATCATTTGAGAAAACAGACAGCTTCTGGAATAATGTTAATAAACGATGTTTGAAAGGAGAGTCCGTTTATGGAAATTGTTGTAGTTGGCGCCAATGGAAAAATCGGAAAAATTCTTGTTCAGTTATTAAAAGAAAGTAACGAGCACACAGTGAAAGCAATGATCCGCAACGAAAACCAAAAAGAATATTTTGACTCGATCGGGGTCAAGACGGTTTTAGCTGATTTAGAAGGCACAGTCGATCAGATCGCCGAGGCGATCAAGGGTGCGGAAGGGATCGTCTTTACCGCTGGTTCAGGCGGACATACAGGTGCAGATAAAACTCTTTTAGTCGATCTAGACGGAGCCGTAAAAACAATTGAAGCAGCAGAAAAGGCAGGTGTTCAACGGTTTATAATGGTCAGCGCTCTGCAAGCTCATAATAGACAAAATTGGAACGAAAAGATTAAACATTATTATGTTGCCAAACATTATGCTGACCGTTTCCTTGTCCAAAGCAGCTTAAACTATACAATTGTCCGGCCAGGGGCGCTGTTGGATGAGCAAGGAACAGGAAAAATAAAAATTGCCGAAAATCTTGAAAGGGCCGCCATTCCAAGAGAAGATGTGGCATCGGTTATTTATGCATCAATAACGGAGAAAAACACTTTTCGCCGCTCATTTGATCTTGTCTCAGGAAATACCCCAATTCGCGAAGCATTAAAAAATTTTTAATAAACGAAGAAAGGTTGGCGAATAATGCTGGTTAGCATTTTAGACCAAGCACCGATTTTGAACAACTCAACAGCAAAAGAGGCGTTGGAGCAATCCGTTCAATTGGCCGTAATGGCGGAAAAACTGGGTTATACCCGCTACTGGATTGCGGAGCATCACAATCTTTCCGGACTTGCCTGCTCCGCTCCAGAAATTATGCTCCCAGTTATAGGGGCAAAAACAAAATCGATTCGCATCGGGTCAGGCGCAACGCTTCTCCCCCACTATAAACCGTATAAAGTTGCGGAAATGTTTAATATGCTGGCAACATTATTTCCTAACCGCATTGATCTTGGGATCGGGCGCGCCCCCGGAGGAGACGCCCAATCAAGCATTGCGTTATCCGGCAATTATCTCGAAAATGTAAAAAACATGCCGAAAACCGTTCAAGAGCTGCTTCATTTTTTATATAATGACTATCCAAAAGATGAATTATTTTCGAGCATCTCAGCCTCTCCTTTGCCAATTATTCCTCCTGAACCTTGGATCCTTGGCACAAGCATAAAGAGCGCCTTTTTAGCAGCTGAAAACGGAATTTCCTATGCATTTGGCCAATTTATGAGCAATGAAGACGGGCGGCAAATTATTCAAACATATAAAAACCAATTTCAGAAAAAAAGAAAGCAGCAGCCAAAGACAATTGTCACAGTCTCGGCAATATGCGCTGAAACTAACGAAAAAGCGGAGCAAATCACCTTCAGCAGCTTTTTATGGAATCTTCAGCATCATAAAGGAAAAACACTTGATTTTCCTTTAAAAGAAAAAACAAAGCAGCAATTGCTGAATTCAGATGAGTTTCAACAGTTTCAAAAGAATATAATCATTGGCGATCCAAAATTTGTCGTTCACCGTTTATATGAATTAAAAAATTGGTATGAAGCAGATGAAATGATGATCATAACAATAACTGGAAGCTATGAGGAACGCACAAAATCGTATCAATTAATAGCAGAGGAAATAAATAGAAAGAAATCTTAACGTTAATATAATCAATATGACCATGGATAAAATCGGTTTAACCTATATGGGAACCGATTTTTTCTTTTGCTAATCCTCAATTTCATATTTTATCCTTTCTTATTTTTTAAAAATTCCCTAACTTAAAACTGTTTTAAATATTATGTATATAATTTTATACCTACAATAGTTGACGTTTTAATTATATTAAAAATTATTTAAAGAGCGGTTGTACGGTTATTTTTTTATTTTCGGACAGTTCAAAACAGCTTTAAAATTATATAAAAATAATGGAGGCACAAACATTGAGCCGATGGTTTTTAACTAGTGCAGCCGCTCAAGCCATTAATGCCCAACTTGTAAAATACTACACAGTTGAAACAGAAATTGTTTATTTTGGCATTATCGGCATGATTTCAATTATTCTTCATGGCACCTATGATTAAACGTTTGATAAAAGATGTTCTATAATAAAGTCTTGCTGCATGATAAAAACCTGCCTGTTCAAACATAAACAGGCAGGTTTTTTGCCATATATGAAGTTTGTTTTTGCCAAGATCACTCAGCAAAAAATTTTGAATTTCTCTCCGCTTACTTTGATACTTTATCCAAAAGCTTCAATGATTCTCTATTAAATGCTTCTAAGTCAGCAGGTGTTCGGCTTGTAACCAATTGGTTTTGGCATACGACAACTTCTTCGTCATGATGAGGAATGGCGTTGCTGAAGTTATTGTATGGGTGTGAGGTAGATATTTTTTACGTTGTTGAAGAAGGAAAAGATGTACCGGAACGTTCAGTTGTTTGGGAGTTCTAAAATTAGATGAACGTATTACAAAACGTATATGTATAAATGCATATAAATAGTCATTATCTTAAGACATGATCAAATCTTCTACAACTGCAAAAGAAGTTATTCCGCCCTTGGCTATGTACCGCCATGTGAATTTGAAACTGCTTACTACGTTAACCAGAGAAAAGTAGCTGCATAAATTCAGCTATTTCTCTCTGTTTAATGTGTCCGTTTTCTTGACATAATACCACGGATTATTATGAATTGATTAGTCATGATCACACTATAGAAGAAATAAAATCTAAAATATCATTTCCAATGGAAAACAAGCGAAGAAGCAGTTCAAGCTAATTTTGAAAATATTAAGGATGAACTAGCTGATGTTGTTATTTACGCACTTTTATTGTCACATGAATTAGGCATTGATTTAGAAGAAGCAATCATCAATAAAATGGAGAAAAATGAAAAAAGTATCCGATTGAAAAAGCGTTTGGTTCAAAGAAAAAATATGATGAACTGAAGTAGTACGCTGGTCAGGTGCCTGTCTCCTCGAAGTTTAATGACAGAATCTGTATTGGCTTCTGTTTTTGTTTTTATGACATGTTTTGAAGTGGTTTTTACCAAAATTAGTTAAGGTGAACATAAACCTCCTTTATTTTAAAGTAGCATTGATTTTTTTACAAATTGTAAAATTTATTTTTACAAAAAGATATTTAGGGTATAATTATTAACAGCAAGTATATCTTAAAAGAAGTTGATACTGCGGCATAAGGAGGGAGGAAAAATGAACTTCTTTCAACATCGTAAGAAAATTGGCGAGAATATTGCCACTTTTATTAGGTTAAAAGGATTTTCCAAATTATCCTTTTCCAAGTTGACAAACATTTCCCGTCCAACATTAAATTTAATTCTTGCAGGGGAAATTTCAAGCCCAGTTACATTTGAAACCCATCTTAAAAAAATTACGGCAGCTTTCAATTTGCCTGAGGATTACTTTCTGCATCCTCCTGTGATCATTCCTGAATCATGGCAGAGACCGGCTATGCAATATTCTGATCGTTTACAGGAAGGAAACAGGCCGGAACACATCCAAAAGGTTTTAAACGATCTTGATGACTTATTAGATATTGCCGCCATCTATCTATAAATGAAAGGCATGGGAAAATGATGCGAATTACTAGTGAAAATCTGGATCAGACGGTCAAGCTGAACAAAGAAATCAAAGAGGAAATTGAACGACTTATTACGGTTGTGGAGACAAGATATAAAAAAATCCGCATCCTTTCACCTGAAAAGCAGGCCCTGCAAATACTAAAAGAACACTATCTTATTCAAGTTCCTATACCTGACGAAAATTGGGGTGGCGCCATCCGGGAATTGCCTAATGGTAAGAAAGTGTTTGTCATTAACACGGCACAACCGAGGGTGTATCAGTATTTTATCTATTGGCATGAAGTCTACCACTTAATCAAAGGGATTGAAGAAAATTCGTCCCACTTAATTTCAACAGAATTTGACCTTTCTGAGAGAAAAGCAGATTATTTTGCCAGCCAAATGCTTTTAGGTCATGATGTGATTGAGTATTTTTATCAGGTGGGCCATCACTTGCCATTTGTTGAGCGAATTATGCACTGCATCGATACCTTCAAAGCACCCTACAAAGCCATCCTCATCCAACTATATGAATCAGCAGGAGAATATAAAAACGAAGAACTGCGCCAGCAAATAAAAAAGAACTTTGATATTAGAATCAGCCAGCAAGAATTCGAGAAGATGTTCCGCAAGTTGGCCCTAGATGTATCATTGGTTCAGCCGAGCAATATTATCGACTTAGGAGCATTAGAAACAAAAATCAAAGAAAAGCGCGCAGAAAATGAAGAAGTCGAAATGTATAAGGAACATGAAGAGTTTCTCAACCAATTTCGCCGGACATTAGAGGGATTGAATCATGTATGAGATGGTTAGCGATAGTTTTAAAGAGTTAAACAGTTTTATTACAAAAGGGCATGATTTGCGGATTTGTATACTTGACAATAATAATGTACAATTTTGCACCCAACACGAAAAATATTTTCCAGTTGACAAAATCTATGGATATTATGACCTTATTTTAGTTCCAGGCTGGGTGTATGCTGAAATTGCACAAAGTGAACATCGGCGTCAATATATTTCTTCTCTCCCTCGACCGTTGCTTTATTTGGATGAAGCAACGGATTACCTTCCTTTGGTAGATTATCATGACTTGAAACTCATGAAAGTGTTTGCCAATGCTACTTCTCCCGGGTCGAAGCCGCATCGATATTTAAAAAAAACAGATTCAAGAAGCGGAATCAGGCAGTGTAGATATTGATGATGAATGGATTAGGAATTATTATGAAAACGGCTTTAACAGCAAAGAAGAAGGAATGATAAAGAAAAATGCGGGAGAAACTTCTATTCTTGCATTGGCTTTCTTGCTTGTTCACCATTATGGAAATAAAATTAAACAAAATTCCATTAGCACAAGTGATTTTGCGGTTGTGGAAAACAACTATGGATACGTACTCGGCTCACTCGGGTTTGAAGGGACAATGTTTGGAGAGTTGGATTTTGTTGGAGTGTTTGATTAAGTTGTTTTCATGATGGAAGGAGCCCCTACCTTGAAAAGAAAAGGATAATTCATACCATAAACTAAAGCCTCAAAATTTAGCCCTATGCTTTTAGCAAAGGGCTAATGAACACAATTATTTTTCTTTCAATAACATATGCCAGTAATTCTCAATTCGCTTAAATGTGTCATCAACACGCTGTTCAACAAAATCTCTTGCCAATTGGTAATCTGCATCTTTTGGTGAAATACCGTTCGTGACAAATGCAAGAAGTTGTGCTTTTGCTTTTACCAGCACCGTAGACAAATCTTCTTCATTTTGAATGCTCTCAAACATTTCTTGATAATTTTGGATGACTGATTCAATTTCTTCATGTGTATTAACCGTTTTCCCAAGTTTATTCGTCATGGACAGCTCACGGCTTTGTTGGTATGTAAGCGGAGCATTCAGTGGCCTGATTTTGGCTCGTGCTGCGATGAATCTTTCCTCTACCGATTGATAATTCATTGCTTTTTTCGTATTATGGTGGACATAATCTTGAATCAGTTGATCAAATCCTTTTTTTATATCGCCACTTAAAAACGTATCACTGAAGTGTTGAAGTGCAGCTGTTGAAGAAGCCAATTCAAGATGGGCTTCATAAGAATTCGGTTGTTCTTTCTTAATTGCAAAAAGGTTAATCCCTGCATATTTCGCTAAACTATCCATTCCGTCCGTTATGTGTTGTAAGATGGATTCTACTTTTTTTACTTCTTCATTACTTAGCGAATCAAAGTATTTGGATTCATGTAAATATTGGCTGAACACAAGCCATTGATCCTGTGGCCGATAAGAGAAAATGTCAGAAGGGTCAGCGTTTTGTACGTTAATATCTTTTTGAAAAAACTCTTCTACCGTCATGGTCATCATGCCTTGAACTTGTTTGATTTCATCCGAAATCGTAAGTTTATAGGCTTGTCCATTTCGGATGACTTCCACTTGCTTTCCGGCCAATGGATTTTTGATTTCGTGTACGGATGGCATTTTGGCACTATATCGAGCGGCTATTGCTCCGATATACCCGAGATCAATTTTCACGGTTATTCCCTCCTAAAATAGTATTTGTTATTATCATCGGTTTTTTTAAATAAATAGTTTAGTAATATAAGGAAAAATTTGAATATATTTTCTGTAAAAATCAATGAACCAAGGCCGAAGCAGTATATCTCTTGATTAAACTGGATATCCTACTAATGGCCAAAAAAGACCAATTCGCGATGCGGAGAAATATAATGGGAAATATCTCATCCGAACGTCTGACGATACATTGTTTGTTTGCCTAGTCAGTGTCGAACTCGGGTGACCCTATGGAGGCTTATTTTAAACAGAATTTTAATAATTTAAAAGTCCAAGTTTTATTGCTTTTACAACCGCGCCGACCCTTGAGTCTACATCTAGTTTTCTAATAATAGAAGAAACATGATGTTCTACGGTTCTTTTGCTGAGCATCAACATTTCGCTGATTTCTGCGTTAGTCTTATCCTCGGAAATTAACTTAAGAACTTCGAGTTCAGTCTTTGTTAGAGAATGTATCGTTTTTTTCAAACTTTTGTTTGGAAATAATGTAAAACCTAAATAACTTTGTCTTATAGCATTTGCTAGTTCAAAGGCGGACTTCTCTTTCGTGACAAAAGCATAGGCGCCCGCTTGGTTGGCTGCTTCAATGTATTCATCATAGTCATAGCCTAATAAAATGACAATCTTCATTTTCGGATGCTTTTCGACAATTTTCTTTGTCAGTTCAATTCCGTTATAATTTTTCATTCTTATATCCATCACAATAACGTCAGGGTTATTTTTCGTGATTTGTGTATCTAAGTCGGCGGGTTCCACAAGTGACTGAAGAAGCGAAGGAGCGTCTGAAAGCCCTGGAGAAAAAATGGCCAAGTGGATATCAATGGACAATGGAAGGACAAGAGGAACAGCGTACACAAGCATTTGAATCGATGTACAAGTTCTATGCGCTATCCATACTATTGATTTTTGTATTGGTGTTTATCCAATTCCGTTCATTCTGGAAGCTAATTGTGATTATGACAGCGATTTATATGGCGATGAGTGGAGCCATTTTATCCCTCTATCTTACCAATCAACCATTAGGATTTAGGGCATTACTAGGCATGATTGGATTGATGTTGAATTTTTAAAAAAGACAATAACAACTACCACTGCGGTTTTACATATTTATCTATTCAATAGGGGAGAGGGATGACGGCATGACCATAAAAGCCAAACTCTTTGTTTTAGTGGCAGGTTTTGTTTTTCTGTTGTTGTCCAGCACTTTTTGTTTGATCAAGAACAAGTGGTGTTGATGGAAATATTGCAAAAAGACCAAACATCGCTGTGGGAAAAAGGAAATGAAATGAAAAACGAAAATGTACAGTCAGTCTTTTCTTCCGGAAAAGCACAAGTTTTCCTGAAAGACAATCATGTGGAGGCATATGTTCCGGTAAGAGCAGATGGAAATGTGCTCTATGTGTTGTATACTTTGTTAGATGCTGCCCCTTATTTCCAACATGCCGTATCCACCAAACAAGTATTACAGGAGTTCCAGCAGTTGATTAATGAGGTAGGGTATAAAATGATGCTGTCGATTTTTATCTTTTCCTTGTTGTTTCTTTTGGTTCTGTTTAGTGTGATCCGGTCGGTGCTGAGACCGTTGAAAGTTTTTTCGAAAGTCTTGCGGGAAGTGGGGCACGGGCAGGCAGTAAAATGGGAGCAGGTAAAAGCAAAAGAATTAAGAGAGATTCAAGAAGCCATTACAGAAGTGGTGCAATAGTATCAGAAAATGTTGTCGGTCATCCAGAGCAATTTAGTTGCTGTAAAGAAGGCGCAGAAGGAATACAGTTCGGAAATGGATACGACGTTAGAGACATTAGAACAGGTTTCCAAAGCAGTGACAGATGCTGCACGCAACAATCAACAGCAAGCAGAACAGTTACATGAAGCCGGGGAAATCGTAGAGACGATGTCCCGTACTTTGTCTGATGTTTCCTGCATGGCATCCAAGCTTGAAGACTTCTCAAACAGAGCCGCGGGTCTGGCGGAAAGCAGTATTCGGGGATTGGAGCATATGACGAAAGTGATCGAAAATATCTACAAAGAAGTAGGGGAAAGCGGCAAACGAATCGAAAAGCTGGCCAAAAGTTCATAGGAAATTGGAGGAATTATTACGCTCATTCAGGGCATTGCAGGACAGACGAACTTGCTGGCATTGAACGCAGCCATTGAAGCAGCTCGAGCCGGAGAACAAGGAAAAGGATTTGCCGTAGTGGCTGACGAAGTACGGAAACTGGCGGAGGAAAGCAGCAGGGCAACAGAAAAAATTGCCCAGATCTTACTGGATATTAAGCAGGAAATTGCCAGTACGAAAGAAGGAAATGACAATCAGCTGTCAGTCATTGAAAGCAGCAAGCAGGGAATTCAGCAAGCTAAAGATTCTTTTCATCATTTGATTGATGCTACCAGGGAGTCGTCACGAAAAATTGTCCAGTTGGGAGATTTCGTTGAAACTATGTTCCAAAACGGCCAAGGAGTCATTGGCGTATTTGAACAGATGCATAGGAATATTCAATCTAATGCCGCTAACAGTGAGCAACTGCTGGCCATGGTGGAAGATGTGATGGGATCGTTGAAGCAACTGCGGCATTTGTTGGATAACATGACAGATTCAAAAAAAATTAGAGCAAGTAACTATTGTTTCCCATTAGAAAATATAATATGTTCATGTACAGAAGCCGCGGGGAGCGGCTTTTTTTCTTTTGAGAAGAGTATAAAGTTAAAAAATATTTCATTTTCCTTCCTTATATCTATCGTTATTGTTTATTAACAGGTTTTATGTTTTCTTTTTTCATCTCAATTGTTCTTGGATACTCATTTATATATGGCTTCAAGTATGATTCACGAACTTCGTGACGCATCCATCCCATGACTCCGACAATGAGAACAAAGCATAGAAGCGATGCATAAAACATAGACGGACGATCGTTTTTGCTTACGACATATAACAAAGCGCACAGCAAAATAGTTAAGAAAACCGATAGAAGCAACAGCGCTGTAAGCAACGCATCATCGCCCATAAAAAGAAGCATAATGTTTCGGTCAAACGATATAAGCAACAATGAGCCAAAGACGAGTTGCAAAAGAGTAATCCAAAATGCTACTTTAACACCTCCTAATTTTAAAGATTGTTCAACATCAGAAAGAGTTTGTTTTCTTTGTTTTACTGAGAAATATAAGTACATGTAAAAGCCGCCAGTTGCTAAACTTGCTAAAATAAAGTGAGCGTATCTTTGCCAAATTTGTGGATAATGTAAAAGGCTATGGAAAAATCCGTTTGCTCCTGACCATTTTTCTGGGTAAAGCATCGACACGACATTCACAATAAAAATAAGTGGAACAAAGAGTAAAATAAGCATAGCAGCAAATCCAACGAGAAAATGTATTCCTTTTTTATTTTCCCATTTTTCCCATGAAAATTTATATACATACAAAAGCAGAAATGCGGTAATTAAAAGAATAATTATGCTGAGCCACGCTTTGCCGATTAGTAAAGTCGACGTATAAAAGTATTGTGTATAAATGACGCTAATGATCAGTAATGGAGCAACGCCTAACACAACAGCGATACTTTTGTGAATGGATGCATGAAGAGAACAAATCCGAGCCATGTCATCCAAACGACGGGAATGCGTTTTCATCGCAGACGCTTCTAATATAACTGCACCAGTGGCAAAAGATAGTGTAAAGTTTACAAATATAATATGGAGTACAAATGTTAAGACAATTAAAAACTGTAGTAACGTTAAGTTACCCGGAATTGGTAAAGGGAAATCAGGTGGAATCGATAGTTGTAAAACACCCATTTTATTCATCCCCGCTTTCTTTTTTATTTCTCTTCATTGGCGACTTTATATAAGTAAGCTGCGAGCGCTTCCACTTCTTCTTTTGTTCCAACAAATGGAGGCATCATCGGTCGTACTTGATGCATGGTTGGAATGAATGACTCAATACTTTGTTGTGGCCACCCTTTTAAACGGTTGGCGAGGGCACGTTTGGAACGAAAGCCATCGATAGTATGACAGGCTAGGCATTGACCTTGATAAATTTCACGTCCTGCTTCCACTTTATTTTTTTCTGTCACCTTTTTTATTTTTGCGACGGTGGAATGTGCTAAGTAGCCATCCCGGTTCATTTCCTCCGCTTTGACTGCTGTAATTCCATTGACATACATATAGTTGTAAATCATATACGGTTTGCGAATGGACTCACGCACGACCTCGAACTCTCCAATAAATCCAATCGCTGACATGAAAACAGCAAGCGATAAAAAGATTGGGAGTTTTTTAGGACGGATGGCCAGCCAGAATAGAAATACAATGATTAGAGCAAATGCGATCATATTTAATACGTCAAACGTCTTTTCCGGTAAACCTGTTGACCATACAATTAGCTTCGCAGCTTGATCAGGAATCGACTGCAAATACCAAATCCCAAGCACAACAGTGGCCAGAAGTGAAATCGCTCCCCAAATAGAGAAGATGCGAAGCAATGGCATACGCACTTCTTCGTCTTTTACAAATAAACGTACAAAAATTGTAAATAAAGCAATTGCCAGCATAATGGCTAAAAACGTACGAAACCCTAGTGAAGGTAAATAGGTTGGATTGAAAAATGCGTTCCAAAATGAGAGAGTTTCAACCCAACGACCAGGTGTTAGCTTTGCTGCTAAAATTCCTGTAATAATGGACATCGTCAGCCATGAAAATACGGCAAGCATAATACCGACATTGAGATGCTTTCTTTTTGCTTTTCCTTCTTTCCATGTTTCCCATGTGTAGTAATAAATGAGTAAGAAAACAACTTCTAATACAAACACAACCCATTCAGCGACCCATGCCCAAAAGAAAATTCGTAACAACGAGCCAATAGAATCAGGTTGAATGACGGTTGTTGAAAACCAAATTCCTACGCCTGTCATCGCTCCAACAGTTGTAGTAATAATTAAAATCCATTTTGTTAACTGTTTAGCGAGTTGATCTAGTTTTTCATTTTTCGTCACGATTGCGTAATACTCGCTTGACACAACAAGCGCTGTAGCACCAATAGCGACTCCATGGCTAATCAACACGTGGATAATCGCAATTATTGCTACAATGTTTCCATTGCCGAACCAAGGAAACTCTACAGTTGGAAAATTCATCATCTCTATCTCCTTTCATTATGTATTCGCTTTCCACTATATAAACAAAATATGAAATAGAGATGATGCTTTTGTGACAAAAGTTTTACACATATATGAATATTTGGAAAATGTGTTTTAGTTTAGCATTTGTCACGCCTACTATTAGGAGTGTACATCGTTTGGAACAGATTAAAAGATTATTATCTGCTTTTCTAAAGAAATCGTTTTCTTTGGGTGAGCTTGAAAAGGATAGGAATGAATGATGAAAACAAAAACGAACCGATTCTTGGTCATATTGACGTCTTTTAGTTATTTGTTAAGTTTGATTGTCATCCTCTATGTACTTGATGAAGTGGCCATTCATTGGGACACAGCTGGTGAAGCAGATGGGTACAGTAACAAATGGTTTGGGGCGTTTATTCTTAACTTTCATTATGACTTCGGTCTTGTTGTTAATAACCTTTTTACCAAAAATGGAGCTGAAAAAAGCAAACTATGAAAAAATTAAAGGGAGTTTATACACAGCTAGTCTGTCGAAAGTAAAAGAAGAATTTCCAGAAGTGAAGGAAGTGTATTCACAGGTACTGAGGATGTTTGTCAGCGGTCAAACATTTCAAGTGTTTTCCGTCGTTTGAAGAAGGAAGACTGTCCCATAAGTGTCTGAGCTCACGCGTATTTCATAATATATAGCTCATTTATTCAATGTGATGTTCTATATATTGTGTTGTTGGGTCTGACACTTGTATTTAGGGACAGCGTCTTAGATTTATGAAATTCATTCATATAGTAGATTTATGAGGATGAACCCGATGAATTTTCCATTTTTTTATTTTTCGATACAGTGTACTTCTCGTGATACCAAGAATTTTGGCTGCTTCGGAAATGTTTTGAGATTGTTGGAGAACTTGTTCAATCATCTGTTTTTCCATATTTCTCAGATTACTATTTAAATGTGGTTGTTTCTTTATACTAAACTTCTGAAAATCTTCAGGTAAATGATGAGGAACAATTTTTTGTTCATGAATGGCGAGAAGAAAAGCCCTTTCCAAGATGTTTCGCAGCTCGCGAATGTTACCTGGCCAGTTGTATGACTGAAGAAATTGCAACGTAGAATCACATAGCTCTAGTGGTCCTTTTTTGTAATGCTGATGAAACTGATGAAGAAATTGTGCAGATAAATTTGGAATATCTTCTATTCGTTGACGTAGCGGCGGAATATGAATAGTAAATACATTCAATCGATAATACAAATCCGAACGAAAAGAACCTTGATAAGCAATTTCTTCCTTGAGATTACGGTTCGTTGCTGCTATGACACGTACATTAACAGGACGTTCTTTATGATCACCAATACGAACAACTTTCCGTTCTTCCAGCACCCGAAGTAGGCTTACCTGTAACTCCAACGGCATCTCACCAATTTCATCAAGGAACAATGTCCCCCCGTTTGCAGCTTCAAACTTTCCAAGGTTTCCCCCTTTCCGTGAGCCAGTAAATGCTCCTTCTACATATCCGAATAACTCGCTGGCAATCAGTTCTCTTGGAATCGCTCCGGCATTTAGGGCAACAAATGGGCCGTTCCTGCGAGGACTTTGTTCATGAATGGTTCGTGCCAAAACTTCCTTACCCGAACCAGTTTCTCCTAATATTAGTACATTAGCATCGGATTGAGCGGCAATTGCTGCGACTTGAAGCTCTTTTTGAAAGGATGGGTTATAGGTTGTAATGTGACCAAACTTATACTCCTGTGTAGATGGTTTTTTAATTAGAATAGACGGCTGTTTTGCTTTCTTTAGCAAGAAGAGCGAGAATTCATTGGCTTTCCCAATATTTCTTTGAATCACTTGATAAGTAGAATCAAGCTCCTGTAAATGGGCCTCCTTGAGAAAATCACCTTGTTTAGCCCGAAGTAGAGAATAAGCAGCTGAATTAACATATACAATCATTCTGTTTTGATCAACAACTACAATTCCATCAGATGTTTCTTTACCGATTGTCTCAACAAAAGATTTCCATATCGACTCTTCGTCTATGGAATCGACGATAGTATTTGTCAAAAGCGGTTTTGCAGGAATTGGCTGTTCCGAGCTCCAAACAATCTTAAATTGCCCGTCCAAATTGGCTTTTCCAATTCTTATTTCACGAGACAAATGATGGTTAGATTCAATCCTAATCTGTCCGCTCGGTGATGAGAACGTTTTTTTATATAAATATTTTAATATTTGCTTTCTTTCAGTAGATTGTAGAGCATTCACCGCATTCAATATCATCTGAATTCCAGTATATGTACTGGACATAACTGACGAAACAACTGTATCTGGCCCATATTTCTCCTTCATTCCTTGTACAAATTCTCGATTTTCGGGAGTATCTAATGATTGAAAATAACTAGAACAACTATAGTGTCCTGCCGCATACTTAGCTCCCATAGATCGTATTTCTAGCTCTGTCGTTATCGGGCTAAGGATCGGTATTTTCTCTGGATTTAACCTTAATTCGTAGTAAGTTTGATAAAAATGTAACACGCTTTCTCCAACGAGTGTGGAGAGTATCACATCAGGAGAAGACTGCTGAATGTCCTGTAAACCATGTATAAATTCTTTATATCCTAATGGGACATATTTTTCTCCGATGACTTCTCCGTTTAATTCGTGCAGCATTTCCCGTATTTGTTGATTGGTATATCTAGGATAAATGTAATCATTTCCAATTAGATAAACCCGTCGTCCAAACTGTTGAACCATAAATGTAAGAAGAGAGGCTACCTGCTGATTAGGAATCTCTCCGATATAGAAGACGTTTGGATGAATCTCCTGCCCCTCATAGAGGGTCGGATACACTAAAAGACAATCATACTGTTCAAGAACAGGTAAAATGGCTTTACGACATGCAGAAGTATAGCACCCTACAAAAATTTTTATTCCTGAACGTGCCATATCTAGCGCATGTTTATGGCTCTCTCTCGGATCGGAACGAATATCTCTAACCTCATAGGTAAACGAAAGATTTGAATGACAGTAATCTTTTTTTAATTTCTCTAGAGCATACAAAGCTGCTTGATATTGTCCGATTTCTGTCATGGAAGTTGTACCTGTTAAAGAAAATAAAAGACCGATACGCATCTATTATCCCTCCTTGTAGCATTTTGCAACAGTGTAACAAAATTAAACAACTGTATATATTACCTTATTTTAAATTATAAATCTGAATTTTCCAAATATTTTTTAATTTGTAATGTCGCATAATTAAGAAAAAATTATTAATCATTGTATAAAGTGTATATAGATTCCTTAGGAATATTCGTTTTGGCACACTTCTTGCAAAGAAGATAGGGTAGATAGACTAAACGAAAAAATAATGTTTTCGTTCGTCTATCCCACATTTATTCATAATTCAAAGAAAGGGGTAGTGTAAAAGTGAGACATGGAGACATTTCGAGCAGTCATGACACTGTAGGTGTAGCGGTAGTTAATTATAAAATGCCGCGTTTACACACGAAAGCAGAGGTATTAGAGAACTGTCGCAAAATCGCAGACATGATTGTAGGAATTAAGAAGGGGTTGCCAGGGATGGATTTAATTGTTTTCCCTGAGTACAGCACTCATGGAATTATGTATGATGAACAAGAAATGTACGATACTGCCTCTTCCATTCCTGGAGAAGAGACTGCGATTTTTGCTGAAGCTTGCCGGGCTGCCAATACTTGGGGAGTATTTTCATTAACAGGGGAAAGACATGAGAATCACCCAAACAAAGCCCCATATAATACGTTAATTTTAATGAATAATAAGGGTGAAATCGTTCAAAAGTACCGGAAAATTATCCCTTGGTGTCCAATTGAAGGTTGGTATCCCGGTGATACTACTTATGTAACGGAGGGACCTAAGGGAATCAAAATGAGCCTGATTATTTGTGATGATGGAAATTATCCGGAAATTTGGCGTGATTGTGCTATGAAAGGCGCAGAGCTCATTGTCAGATGTCAAGGATACATGTATCCGGCTAAAGAACAGCAAATTATAATGGCAAAAGCCATGGCGTGGGCAAACAATACCTATGTCGCTGTAGCTAATGCGTCTGGGTTTGATGGGGTATATTCTTATTTCGGTCATTCGGCAATTATTGGTTTTGACGGACGCACCCTTGGAGAGTGCGGAACAGAGGAAAATGGAATTCAATATGCAGAAATCTCGATTTCTCAAATTCGCGATTTTCGCAAGAATTCACAGTCACAAAACCACTTATTTAAATTACTTCATCGTGGATATACCGGCTTGATTAAATCTGGAGATGGTGATCGTGGAGTTGCTGAGTGCCCGTTTGATTTTTATCGTACGTGGGTACTTGATGCAGAGAAAGCTCGCGAAAATGTAGAAAAAATTACTCGTTCTACAGTAGGTACTGTTGAATGTCCAATTGCAGGAATTCCTCATGAAGAAATAGAAAAAGCAGCTGGAAAGTAAGTAGAAATATAAAAATATAAGGATTAAGGCTGACCTAAAATCAATGTATCAGATTGTGCAGCATAATATATTCTAAAATATGCATGATTTCACATATTTATAGGTCAGTCCTCCTTTGTATCTAGGTGATGAGCAGATGTCATTCATTACGACGAAATTAAAAGATTTGAACGAACATCAGCAGCAAAATATTCTTCAAGGAACTCGTCTAGTGACCCGTTTTCGTTTTGATGTCAATCAAGTGATTAAGCATATTCGTTCGAAAATTTGGGGGCAAGATGATGTTCTTAGGCGGTTAGAAGAAATGTTAAATATTATTTGGGCGGATATTACAGAAACTGACCGTCCTTTGTATGTTGCCTTATTTTTAGGGCCGACAGGCGTTGGAAAAACGGAAATCGTTCGTGCCCTTTGTGAAGCGATTCATGGAAATCGAGAAGCTTACTGCCGAATTGATATGAACACATTGGCACAGGAACATTATACCGCTGCCTTAACTGGAGCGCCTCCAGGGTACGTAGGAAGTAAAGAAGGAAACGCTCTATTCGAAAAGGAAAAAATTGAAGGATCCTATAGTAAACCTGGTATTGTCCTTTTTGATGAATTGGAGAAAGCAAACGATCAAGTAATTTATTCACTTCTAAATGTAATGGACAATGGTCTTCTTGTAATGACTTCAGGGGAGAAAGTGATTAACTTTCGCAACACCATGATTTTCATGACTAGCAATATTGGATCAAAAGAAATCATGAGCTATGCTGATGGGGGCTTCAAATATACGTTTCGTAAATTGTTATGGTTTTTACAACCGTCCAATTGGCGAAAGAGCGAAGAAGATTTCCTTCATTCTGTTGTTCTTTCACAGCTGGAAAAACGCTTTAGTCCTGAATTTATCAATCGATTCGATGATATCTTTGTCTTTCAATGGCTAAAACAAGATGCATTGGAGCATATTCTTGATATGAACATTCAAGCTCTTAACCATAGAATTAAAAAATATAACTGTCAACTTCAACTTGAGCAAACTGCCCGAAAATATTTAATTGAAGAAGGATTTGACAAACGATATGGAGCAAGGTTTTTAAAACGTACGATTCGAAAATATATTGAGGTTCCTTTAGCATCGCAAATCGGTCAACGCTCACAGGAAGAATCCCCAATTTTATTTGTTGCAAAAATGCAAAATGGCAAGTTACATCTCTTAGAAACAAAAGACCCAAAAAGCAGCATAGAGACAGAACCATTGTCAAAAGAAACAAAACAGTTACTTGATCGTTGAGGAGGATCAAGAAAATGGGCACGGTTGGCTTAATGTATGTTGGTGCTGTACTGTTTATAAACAGTTTAATGCTTTTAGGAAAAGTCGATGAAAAAAGCGCAGGAGTATTTAATCTATTTATTGGTGCGATGCAAGTCATTACCCCTTTTTATTTAATTTTTACATCTAAGGGGGAACCTTGGGCAATTTTTAATGCTTCTGGTACATTTCTCTTTGGTTTAACTTATCTCTATGTAGGAATTTCTAACCTAAAAAATTTGGATTCCTCTGGATTAGGTTGGTATTCCTTGTGGGTGGCGATTCTTGCTCTAGGATACAGCTATATAACTTTTACTAAATTTCAAGATATTAAATTCGGCATTATTTGGATGATGTGGGCTTTTCTCTGGACTTTGTTTTACTTACTGCTCGCCCGTAAGAAAGATATTGCCATCTTTACTGGATGGGTGGCACTTATTCAAGCGTGGACTACAGCTACGATTCCAGCTTTTCTCATTCTCATTGGTCAATGGGATAAGATAGGGCTAAAAATTACTTGGGTGGTAACCGTTTTAACCATCTTGACTTTCATCGTTATATATTGGATAACTAAGTCATCTGATTCCCAAACAACTCAAATAGTGACAAAAGTTTAAGAAAGATTAGGAGCGGCATTACCCGAATCTTGTCCAAGGCTGATAGTATTGAAGCGAAGGAGAGTTGCACTGTAATGACAGTCAGCTCTCTTTCTTCATGCCGGCATACAGCCTCCTACTCTCATGAGAATGAAGAGGATTTGCATTATATACTAGAAGGGGAGCGTTCTAACAAAGATGTACTTCTACCAAATTATTTGTATGGAATTAAGCAATTGACAAGTATTCATGTAAGAAAAAATGGCTTCGGGAAAATCTAAAAAATTGAAACATTCAAAAAAGGATTATAATGTAACTATTAATTCATTCTTGGGAGAGGAAAACTATGCACACAAACGTTGAACAGGGCGCCCGTGCACATACGACGGTCTATCCGATTTTGATTGCTATTAGTGTCGGTCATTTGCTGAATGACGCCATGCAGGCGGTTATTCCCGCGTTGTTTCCGATTTTGGTAGCATCAATGGATTTATCGTATACGCAAATTGGCTGGAACGCCTTTACGTTAAATATGACCTCTTCCATTTTGCAGCCGACCGTCGGTTTATTTACGGATCGGCATCTTTCCCCGTACTTCCTGCCGCTCGGAATGGCAGCGAGCCTGCTGGGGATGGCCGGTTTGGCGTTTGCCCCTGATTTTCTTTTCGTCTTATTGTCGGTATTATTAGTCGGTCTTGGCTCGGCTGTGTTTCATCCAGAAGGGGCGCGCGTCGTTTATTTTGCAGCGGGAGCAGAGCGAAACGGGGATTTGCCCAATCGATTTACCAAGTCGGCGGAAATACTGGAAATGCCCTCGCTCCGCTGTTTACAGAGCTTGTTTTTGTTCCGTTCGGACAAAAAGGAGCCGGTTGGTTCACGATTGTGGCAATGATCGGAGTCATCGTATTATTTCGTGTGTCACAATGGTATTCCCGTAAACTGGAACAGAAGGGACACGCCCGCAAACAAGGAAGTGTGACAAAAGTCGCTCAAAAGAGGCGGAATCATATTATTTTAGTGTTTGCGCGCTCATGGTATTCAGCTGGCATCTCGAATTATTATCAATTTTATTTGATCGAACACTATGACGTTTCCATACGGGAAGCGCAACTATACTTATTTGTCTTTATGATCGCGGGAGCAGTTGGGACATTCATCGGAGGTCCACTTGCCGATCGGTTTGGAAAGCGGAATTTAATGCTGTTTTCCACGCTCGGCACCGCTCCGTTTGCACTTAGCCTTCCGTATCTTCCGCTTGGATGGGTGCTGCCTGTTGTATTTTTGGCCGGGTTTATTTTATCATTAAGTTTTTCAATATTTGTCGTGTACGCGCAAGAGCTGCTTCCGGAAAATGTCGGCATGGCCTCCGGATTAATCGTTGGGCTTGCGTTTGGTATGGGAGCGCTTAGGGCGGTCGTGCTCGGGAAAATCGCCGATACATATACGTTGAAATCGCTCATGATCATGTGCAGCTTTCTTCCATTATTCGGCATACTAACATACTGGCTTCCGAAAGATCGACGTTCTGCTTTGGACCATTAGGTAAGCAGCGTCTGCGACACCGTGAAATGATGGAAGGTTAGTTGAGTAAAAGAAAAAGAGAGTCCAGGCTCTCTTTTAATGCTTAATAAAGGTGCCTGTGACACCCTGGAGTATATGTTGAAGAAAAATAGGAGAATCCTTGCGAAGCTACTTAAAATGTCGGAGCCGAAACAAAAAGCGATTTCGATTGAGGTCGGCATGCAAAATTCCGGACTTAGAGCTGCGCTGGCGACCGCTCATTTTTCACCGCTTGCCGCTGTTCCAAGCGCGATTTTCAGCGTTTGGCATAACATCTCTGGACCGATTTTAGCCACCTATTTCCGCAAAAAAAGCGAAAAGAAAGAAAGCAATCAACCAACGGTTACAATATGACATAGAAAAAAAGGGCTGTTCCAAAATCCCTAGGGTAAGACCACACAACACGGTATAGGACATCACAATTGAATAAATGAACGATAGATTGTGAAACTCGCATGAGATCAGACCCTTATGAGACAGCTACTTTTTCTAACTTGAACCAATCGTGAGAAAGGAAGAAGCCTCGAAACACTCTGCTCCAAGGCTTCACTTTGTGGATATGGGGTGTCCCGTCACAGTCGCTTTTGGGATACTCTCTTTTCTATTTTACCAATGACTGCGTGCCTAGCACATCCCGAAGTATGTCGAAGATTGTTAGAATATCAGAAAAAGAGAGCCCATAAGAAAGGGTGCTGTATTATTGGGCACGGTTGTTTTCGCTATCTCTTTCGAAAGAGCAGGAATACAATGAACTTCTGCTAACGATTATGATCACGATCCTCAACTACCCGCTATTCCCTCACGAAACGGACCGCTTTCATACCGTGTTTCACATCCGTGAAGACGAAGAACATTTCCTTTGGAGTCCGCATCTCTCTTTTTTCGGTTTTTGGGCAGTGATATAATTGATACAAAGAGCAAGTTGTGGTGATGGGAATGGAATGGCAGGAAGTGCGTTCATTGTATCCGAACCAATTTGTGAAATTACAAGTATTGAAGTCTCATTTACAGGGTGATCAGGAGATCATTGAAGAGGTGGCTGTCATTGGAACGGTTTCGGATGAGGATGCAACTCGTGAGTTACTGCAATCAAAAGGGAATCAGCTTGTTTATCACACTAGTCACAATGAGATTGTCTTAAAAGTTCGTGGAACGATTGGCCTGAGAGGGAAATTTCGTTATGCAGATTGAATATCGTGATGGGTTATTGTTTACATCGATAGAAATTGTTTATCAAGGAAGGTCTAAGTTGATTGATAATATGGTCATTGATACGGGTACTGTCAAAACACTGATTTCTCAAAATGCAGTAAAGGATATTGATTTGCGAGTAGAGATGGGCCGATCAAATTGTTACTTATTATGGAATCGGTGGAAAAGAGCACGCATTTACGAAGAAATTGGACTCTATTAAATTAGGTTCTTTTCAACTGAGAGAGTATGAGATTGATTTTAGTGGGATGGACTATGAAGGAATTAACGGTTTGTTAGGATTAGATATATTGCTAGACGCTGGACTTGTCCTAGACCTGAACAAATTAGAAATGTATCGTTCCGGTCAAAAATAAAGGATATACTTTTTATTTCCTGCCTCAAACTTTGCTTAAAACTATAGTTTAACGAAAAATACTCCTCAAGTTTCTGGCTTAAAAGTGAAAGCCCCTTAGCCCGGTGTTTCATCATCTTCCCTTGTTTTGCAATCCCCCTCAAGTTTGGAAACAATCATTCATATCCTCCTTCTCTTGTTTTCTTGTATAATAAAAGAAAATCCAGTTTGTGGGAGTGGAGCGAGATTGGAACCAATTGAAAGATTGCTAGCCGTTTTTCCGAAGCGGACGATTTCGTTAGGGGAGCTGGAACAGCTCATTCAGCCTTTTGTACGTACGTATGATGAGTTTTCCGAAATCATTTTGCGTCTGGAGGCGGAGCGGGCTCTTGAAATGGTGAAGTCGAAAGGGCGGACAACGAGAACGCCGTCTCTCGCTTTTCAATATCGCATTCATAAAAGCAGATTTATAGAAGACTATCATCATGAGCTGCAGCGCTATCAAAATCGGCTTCATCCGGCGATTCAGCTCGATGACTATTACGGCAAAGATCCGTCCGTTTGGAACAACGATGTGCCGTTCATTTTAAAAATTGACGAATATTTAAAGACGCATTCGTTACCGAGCGAACCCGTTCCCGCACCGGAGCGCAGCATGGAGTTGGTCGGCGATGAGAAATGGATCACCGAAGGCGACGGGAAAAAGCTGCTTGAGCGAATCGGTCTTTTTGACCGCCTTCGCATCATCCCCGTGTCCGAACCGTTAATGTTAGCCGTCCATCCGGCAAAAATAGAGGAAGTGGTCCAGCTTCACCTCATTGTTGAAAATAAAACGACGTATCAAGCGTTGCTTCCCACGCTTCCAGACACCGCTTTTTCGACGCTGATTTACGGGGAAGGCAAAGCCATAATTAGCAGCATCGAACAATTTTCGCTGCAATATCCGGTGAAAGCGGACCATCGTTTTTATTACTTTGGCGACATTGACCGCGAAGGTATTGCGATTTGGCATTCGCTTGCGAAAAAACAGCCCGTTTCGCCGGCGCTTCCGTTTTACCGGGCGTGTTTGCAGAAAGATCCGGCCAGTGGCAAGGACTATCAGATGGAGCGGGCGGACGCGCTTGACGCGTTTCTCGCTTATTTTGCACCGGATGAACAAAAGCAGCTTCAAGAGCTGTTGGCTTCCGGCCAGTACTATCCGCAAGAAATGCTGAAAACGAGGGAACTGCAACAAATTTGGAGGGAATGGCAGTGGACAAGCTAGAATTGGCAGGGGTGACGGACGGCTATCGCGAGCGTATCAGAAGGCTTGCGCTGTTTGATCCGCTTTTTGATCTTGAGCGGAAGCGTTCAACTGACCTCAATGGGCAGCCGATTGATATGAAAGGGCTCGGGCTATTGGCGCTTTTGTTTTTCTTTGAACAAAAGCTGATGCGGCAGTATAAAACTGGGGTAAAACAGCTCGCGTCTTTTTTAAAAAAGCTAACGGAAAATGTGTACGTGTTAGATGACGAGATGTACGAAGACTTGGCACGGACGATTATTCAAACGTTTCGCCCGACGACGGGGAAAAAACGGAGTTATTCGTTTTACGATTGGGAAAAACGGGAAGAGAGCGCGATTGAATATTCCCTTTTAAAAGCGAACGATTTCGATGTGAAAACGAATACGCAATATTACACGCTCGATGAAGATGGGCTTGAGCTCGTCTTTGCGACGAAGGAGTTTTATAGCGAATTCCAGTTATCGATTAACCAGTTGATGCTGCGGAAACAGTTGGAAAAAGGCGAATTCGCCGCGGCACTCAAGCAAATCAACGAAATGCGAATTGACGTCGAAACATTGGAAGAACGCATGACTCGGCTGAAGCATGAAATTCAGCGCAGCATTATTTCCGAAGAGACGTTTGAACGGTATAAACAGCTGCTCGACGATATCTACAGTCGGCTTTCGCGAGAGGATGAGGAGTTCAAAGAACTGCGCGAATTCGTCAATGAAACGAGGGAACGCCTGTACGCGCGCGATGTTCATCAAAAAGAAGCGAAGACGTATGAACTTGTTTTAAAAATCGCCCGGGAATTAGAGTCGGTGCATTATGCGCATTCTGCTTTGCTCGACAAGGCACTTTCGTTAAAAAATACAACGCTCGTCACGGCGCAGGAGTCGCTTTATTATACGGGTCTTCATTCGTTCAATTTCGACCAAGACATCGTGTCATACATCGTTTCCACCCCGCTCCCCCTCGAAGCGATGAAAGGGGTGCTCCACCCGTTTTTAAAAGTCGAAGAAAATCGGTTTTGGTCGCCGCTTGCGATTTTTGCGGAGCAAAACATTACGGAAGAGAGGGAAGAAAAAGTTGGGTTGCGCTTTATCGAAGCGGACGATGCGGCAAGCGACGATCCGTATCGCACATGGCTTATGGCAAAATATAAAGAATTGATGCAGCTGTTTTTAGAGGCGTACCAGCTTGGGCGCGCCCAAACGCTTTCGGAGTTTTTCAGTTACTTGGACGACATCGGACAGTCGCGCTTGTATGAGCAGCGTTATTTTTACGATTTTTGGCTCATTATGCATCAACGCTCCCCGGTTCAACACGGCGATATGCAAGGGGAGGAAGGAAACACGCTTTTAGGGGATGCGCTCGTTTTGCTTGGCGGAAATGTACTGGATGTCCAAGAAGGGGATCGTATTATTCGAAAATGTGAACGTTTTTCAATTCAAGACATGATGATAACGGTGAGGGAACAATGAGAAATTATCCAGAGCAAAAAGTCATTCAAGCGTTTCAATTGTATACGGTGCTAGCGCGCCACGGCGTCGCAGGCGAGCAGGCGGTGCAGCTTTATAAAAGCGACGATGATATACGCGGGCTATTGGACATGTTCAGCCGCGAAGTCGATTGCGTGATCGTTTTGACGAGCGAGCAAATGTTTCTCGTGCCGCGCACGAAGCTGTCGCCGTTCCATGTCAGCAACGACTGGATTAAGCGCCATTATCTTCGCTCAGGTGCCACGAACGGCGATTTGTACTTGCTTTATTTTACGGTGCTCGTCTTGTTTGGCAGCTTTTACGATACGTATCAAAGCCAAGAACCAACGCGGCAATTTTTAGGCATGGACGAATGGGTGCACCTTGTCCAAGAGCGTATCGATCAATTGAAACAGCACGACCCGGACGAATTGAAACAATTAGAACAAGAGTTTTCGTACAATTGGAGACTCATTATTGAAAAATGGGATGCGATGGACGATATTAAAGAAACAGCGAAAAAGCAAAGCGGCAATACGATCAGCCGTTTAAGCGTCATCGACGCGGCTCGGCGCTTTTTAATCGACCAAGGTCTTATTGTCGATATCGGCAACCATGAAGTCGCGTTGACGGAAAAAGCAAAAACAATTGTTCAACGATTTTTCATGGAAGTCGAATACAACCGCGGGATTTTTGAATTTATTTACGGATTTGAAAGGGAGAAGGATGATGCCAGCGATCAGTAAAATTCGGCTCACGAACGTTGTGTATGAAGAAGGGCGCAAACGGTACAACGATGAAATCTTCCGCTTTGACGGGCATAATGGGGCGATTTTGCTTGAAAATGGCGGAGGAAAAACGGTGTTTATTCAAACGGTGCTGCAAGCGATTTTGCCTCATGTCGATGTGGCAGACCGGAAAATTAAAAACACGCTGCAGCTCGAAAACGCCCCAGCCCATATTGCCATCGAATGGATGTTGAACGACGAACCGAGGCGGTATGTCGTGACAACGGTCTCGCTGTTCATGACGAACAACGGACTCGATTCGCTCCGCTACGTCTATGAATACAACGCGAACGACCCGCACGGCATCGAAGGTCTTCCGTTCGTGCGTGAAGGGAAAGATGGAAAGCGCCCGGCGGAACGCGGCGAAATGCAAGACTACTATAGTCATATGAAAGAGAAATCGTTCTTGGCGCGCACGTTTTCGACGATTAAAGAATACAAGGCGTTTATCGAAGAGCAATATCACATTATTTCAAGCGAATGGGAAAGCGTGGTGAAGATTAATAGTTCGGAAGGCGGCGTCGAATCGTTTTTCGACGAATGCAAAAGCACGAACCAGCTGTTTGACCGCCTGCTCATTCCGATTGTCGAAAGCTCCATCGTAGGTCATGACGCGAAGCTGTTCGCCGATATGTTTGAAAAACAGCTAGACAGTTTCAAACATTATAAAAAGCTGAAAGAGACAATCGAAGAAAACAAGCTCATCCAACAGGAGTTGGAGCGATACGTCGACACGTACGAACAGCTTCATCGCGAAGAGCTCGCCTATTTAAAAGCGAAGCAGCGCGCCAAAGGGGTATGGCTCGAAACGTTGAAGCAAAAGCAAGCGTGTCTTGACGAGCAGAAAGACATCGCGGACAAGCTTGAGTATTGGAAGCAGAACTACGCAGCGCACAACAAAAAGCGTGCGTCATATGACATTTTAGTCGAAGAAGCGCGCTGGCAAAAGCTTCAGCGCGAATACGAACTCGTCCTCGCGCGGCAGAAAGAAAAGGAAGAGGCGCTCGCCCGGCTCGAGCGCAACTATTATTCGCTGCAGCTGGCGGAGCGAAAAGAGGCGCGAAAACGGCACGAAGAAGCGCTTGCGTACATTGAGCAGGAGATCGCCAAGCTGAAGGACGCTGAGGAACTTGCGAACTACGAAGAGGAATTGGAAAGAGCGCGCCGCTCGCTGCTCGGCTGCTTCATCGAGAAGCTTGAGACGATTGACAAAGAACAACAAAGCCTTCGCTATGAGCTGAATCCGATTCAGATGCAGATTGAACAATGGACGAAGGAAAAAGAAGCGCTTGATCAGAAAAAGCAGTACGCCCGCGAAGAGCGTGCTGCCGTTCAAAGCCGCATCGAGGCGAGAGAGAGGGACATGGAGCAAATTAAACAGCACATTTTAGCAAACCCGTCCCAACAATCGGTAGAAGAAGAAAGGGAGAAATGGCTTGAGCGCGAACGGTGGCTTGATGATGAAATTGTCCGCATGCGCCAAGATGTGAAGCAATTCAGCCAAGCGGAACAAGAAGCGGAAGCGAAAAAAGAAGTGCTCCAGCAAGAATGGGCGGCAAAGCGTGCGGAATGCGGGGCACTGGGGCAACGACTCAAAGCGCTCGAAAACGAGGAGCAAGCGCTCATCAAGAAGCTCGCATCGCTCCGGCCGCAATGGGCCTCACTTGATAGCGTCTACTCCCATGAAGCGACGATCGAAATGAGACTCCTCGAAGAAATCGAGAAGAGAACGAAAGAGCGGGAGGCGCTCTTAGTGCGTGAACGCATCGTTTCGCGGCTCGCGGATGCGTACGGCGCACAAGACATCTTTTTCGCCGATCCGTTTTTATCGCAGCAGCTCGCCTCGTGGAAAAACCAATTTGATTACGTAGAGACCGGCGTCGAATACTTACAGTCGCTTGAGGAAGAAGACCGCGCGAAGAAACGGGTGTTTCCGCTCTGGCCGATGACGTTGATTACAACGGCAAAATCGAAGGAGCGGCTCTCGCAAAAAGTGCAGTACTTAAATGACCGCTTGCAGCTGCCGATTGTCGTGCTTGCAGCGGATGAAGCAGCGCGCATCGAAGACGAAGCGCTTTTGTATGAATGGATCGCGCCGCACTATTGGGAGGAAGCGAGCGATCCAGAGTCGTTCCGCACATGGAAAGAACGAATCAACGCGAGCGCGCAAGAAACGACAAAGCACCGCCAAGAGAAAGAAGTGGAACTCAAAGGGTGGCAAGACGTGCAACAAGCATGGCGAGCGTTTTTGGAAGCTCACCCGTACAAAACGGTTGAAGCAGCTCGCACGCAATACGCCGTGCTCATCAGCGGCATCGATCAGCTGAAAATGGCGATTGACAAAGAAAAAGCGCGCATCAACGAATGGCGCGCCAAAATCGCGCAAGCGCAGTCGCTCATCCATCAATACGAGCAAGAAATGAAAGGTTGGACCGCCAAAATCGAAGATGCAAATAAATATATCCAATATGAAAAAGAAGTGCAAGAAGCGCGAAAAACGGAAAAAACGCTCAACGAGACGATTGCGGCGCTTGAAAAAGACATTGTGCGCCTCAACGAGCGGTTTGAAGACGCACTGGCACAAAAAGAGGATCTCGAAGAGCGCATCCGATCGCTGCAAGCAGATCGCCGTAACATCGAACGAAGCGATGACTATCAATCGCTCCGCTCCTTTACACCGCTTTATTCAGGCGAAAGCGAGCGTGTCATTCGCGATAAAATTCGTAAGTTGGAAGACCGAATTAATGGAATTGAAACGACCTACAGGGAGTGGAAGTTGAGGCAAAAGACTGAACAAAGAGAAATTGACCGGCTAACGAACGAAATAAACAAGCTGAAACGCGAGCATCGCGACCTCGACGAAACGCGTTCGTTTCCAAGCGACGGACCGTATGTGCTGCAGCGGTTAGAAGAACAAATCGCGTCTCTCCAATCGGAATTAAAGCGGTTAAACAAAGATGTGCAAGATGCCTTGATCAGCAAGGAGCAGCAAAGCGGCGTGTTAAAAACGAAAGAGCAGCAATTTCAACAACAATATCCGAATGAAGAACGTTGGCCGTTTACCGAATCGCTTGATGAGATCGCTGATCATTTGAAAACCGAAAAAGAAGAACTGGAGAAACGGAAGGCGTTTCTCGACCAAGAACATGAGCGCCTGGCGAAAAAGATGAAAAACATTGAACAGGCAGAACGCCATTTAGAGTTATCTAAAGAAGTGCATCATTTCAATGCTCCGACTATCGCTGCCCTTTCGTTGAGCGCGGAAGAAGCAACGGCATTTACGTACGAGCGCCAACGTTTTATCGAAGGTATCACCGAGAGCTTAAAGGCGGGCAGACAAGCGGTCGAAGAGACGAAAAGCCGCGTCGAGCGTGCGAAACGTTCTTTTAGAGAGTTTTGCAACGCTTCGATTAAAGATGTGAAAATGCGGCAAATGGCGCTCAACGGCATTGAGCATAAAGAGACGTACGAAGACATTATCGACTTTAAGAAAAATATGATGCGAAGCGTTGAAAGCGCGACGAACTACGCGAATGAACATATCCGGCAAAAAGACGCGGAGCTTCAAGCGTTTATTAATCATATTCACACCCATTTGCGCACATTGGTGGAGGAGCTGAAGCAAATCCCGAACAAAACAAGAGTAAAAGTCGGAGACGAATGGAAGCGCATTTTCACGTTTACGATTCCAGAGTGGGAAGAAGAAGTCGGCAAGACGCGCATTCGCAACCATATTGAATGGATTTTGCAGCAGCTCGAGTCCGAACGGTTTATGAACGAGCACGGCCAGCAAGACGAAGCGAAGGTGAGAAAAGAAATCGAAATGTGGCTGCAATCGAAGCAGCTTCTCCAAGTCGTCATGAACAACGAAGGCATGAAAGTGAACTGCCGAAAGGTGACGAACGACAATAAAGTGACGACGCGCTCGTATTCGTGGGAGCAAAGCAACATCTGGTCTGGCGGCGAAAAATGGAGCAAAAACATGACGCTCTTTTTAGGCATTCTCAACTACGTTGCCGAGAAAAAGCAGCACATCCAGCAGATGATGAAACGCCACCGCACCGTCATTTTAGACAACCCGTTCGGAAAAGCGTCAAGCGACCACGTGCTCAACCCGGTCTTCTTTATTGCTGAACAGCTCGGCTTCCAAATCATCGCCTTAACTGCTCATGCGGAAGGCAAATTTCTCAGAGACTACTTCCCGATCGTTTACAGCTGCCGCCTCCGTCCATCGTCCGACCCGAGCAAGCAGGTGATGACGAAGGAAAAATGGCTCCACTACGCCTACTTCCAAGATCACGAGCCAAAATCACTCGAACGCCTCGGCGAAACCGAGCAGTTGGAGTTGTTTTAGGAGATTGGAAGAGTCAATGAGAGCTGTGGGATAAATTTCATCATACAACACATCATAACGCAAATGATTAATGATGATAGGGGAATTTAATAACAACTGGCCACAAGGGTGAAAGATTCGCTTCCTTGGTCAGTTTTTTTTCCTGTAAAAGGAGTAAGTCATTCAGCGGGAACTTAAGCTCGTATGATGTACTCTTAAAACTTACAATTATTCGTAATAGTTACCGATAATGTAAAGGGGATGTATGAAACGAATCAACAAACTGCGGGAAAAAGTAAAATGAACAGGGCGGCAAACTGGACTATATACGTTCTTCTAGCTTTGGCTGTAGGGCATTTCGATATATGTAATGAAACGATGAGGAGTACTCTAGTAATTGGGAAAATGGGCTTAAGGAACGATTATTAATGTCGTCGACCGCCAATCGTGCAAAAAACTGGGGGATCGACGACACACTGTTTTTTGGACAAACAGCCGGGCAAAGATTTTCTTTTGTGATGTTCGCTTATTCATGGTTTCATTTTTCCTTTGATATGGTTCGTTGTTTTGGAAAAATGGATGATAGCTTCGTACAGAATCTTGCGCGGCTAGCTACAAGAAACAGACGTGTAAAAATTTTTTATGATAAAATTTCAGATAATTCGGATAAAAAAATACATGGCAATCAGCCGGCTTATGAATGTAATAATAACTGCCATAGATGAAAAGGGGGGATTTTATGGAACAGTATAAGAATAAAGTAAAACAACTAGAAAGGATTTCTTACAGTGAATACTTAAGTGAGTTTGTTGGAGAATTTAAAAAGATATGAGATTGGGCTAAGGAGAAAGGCATCGTTAAGTTTGAAAAGATGGCTCGGTATGAAATTGAGGTTTTTTCTCTCCATGCATCAACAAGGTAGAGAACAAAAGAGTAGCATGGTAAAGGCCCATTTTTATGAACTTGCGATGAGGCATTATGCGAATATCGGAAAGACAGATAAGGTTGAAGTAATGAAAATACTTATAAGAAAAGCGTATAAAGAATGGGAAGAGAGCGACGAATTATCTGTTGTTTCTGCGGAGGTTTCAATCCCTACTCACGAAATAGAAAATATGATGCGACCATATCTTGAAGTAGATGTAGCAGAATCGATAGACATGATGGCCAAGTCAAAATCCATTTTACCCCTGATATTAATAATGTCGAAAAGCTAACGAAGGAACTAATGGTTACTTACCCCTTGTATCATTTAGTAACTAAAGGATTAATAGATGATGAAAAGAAAGTCGCTGAAGCTAAAAATGATGAAGAGTCTTACCAATGGGCTTTCTCGCAAAATTATATGTTGCATTTACAAATAGCTTTAAACATGGTTCTTGTCCCTTTATTTGATAAATTGATGAATGAAAGAGGGCTCGCATCAGAATTAATAGTAGATAAAATTTTTGCATGGCCATTAGCGAAAAGAATAAACCATTTGTAGAACTAGGAATGAAAAGATTTTTTGATGGAGACTATGTTAGTTCCATTCACCTATTAGTCCTTTAATTCGAGTGCACCCTTAGACGAACGTTTGCAGCCGCGGGATATGCGACTACGTCGATCAAAAAGTCTACTGCACAACATGAAGAAACTTTTAACGAATTTTACAGAAATTCTGATTATGAGTTCCATAAAGATGTAATGGAAGAGAAGAATGAAAACGACAACAAAGATATTGATGGGGGTGAAAAAGCGTAAAAAAATGCGGTAAATCAGTTGATGAGTATGAACTATATAATTGATTTTCCGATATATACAAAGCAATTAGACTGTTCCTTTGTCTAATTTTTGTCGATTTTTCAATCTGAACTCATATGGTATGTGAGGTGTGTTTGGTTATTTAGGAGCGCATAAAATTTGGCGATATATTTCATGCGTAATATGAGTCCTTCTACGATTAGGAGGGCTCATAAAATAATAATATACTGAAAGGAGTCCTATCTGATCATGACTTGTAGTAGTGAGAATTTTGAAAGGTTCAAACAAATAGCCGACACTGTTATACCTTATGAAATAAGATTAATGACGCATTATAATAATGGTTGGGAAGATTGTATTGATATGAGAGGGCAAAATCTAAAAATCACGATAACAGATGAAGCTTCCCAGTTTGATTTTTACATAAAAATTTCTGATGAACGAGGATTAAGTGTAAAAATCCCTTGTGAAGGAGTTGAAATAATTAACGAATTTAAAAACAAGGATAATGTAATGATTGAGATTTATTTTTTTATTTATGAAGGATTTGCTCAATTTACTCTCAAAGGAAGAGAGATATTCACTACTAATACTGATAAAGAAATAGAGTACAACAAATTAATTGATCAAGCAAAAAACTGTATAATTTGTGAAACGATGAAACATGAAAAAGCTGTTTTGGGTTATGAGAATGGAAATCTTGATGCCGATATCATGTTTATTGCGGAAGCTCCTGGACCAAGGGGAGCTAACCTTACTCGAATCCCTTTACACGGAGATGCTACAGGTGATAATTTTGAGAAACTTTTATCGGCAACAAGATGGACACGATCGGATATTTATATAACCAATGCTGATTTGTGCTGTCCAACTGATGAGAAAGGAAAAGTCAGAAACCCAAGCAAACAGGAAATAAAGAATTGTCATTCATATCTTGCTAGAATCATAGAATTAATAAACCCTAAAGTGATTGTTACATTAGGTAAAAAAGCATTAGAAGCATTAAAGGAAATCGAACCACACCAATTGGTATTAAATAAAGATGTAGCTACATTTTCAAAATGGAATGGCCGATTCGTCTATCCACTCTATCACCCAAGTCCCCAAGTAATAAAGACTGGTATTAGACCATTTGAACAACAAAGAACGGATTTTAAACAACTAGAGTATAATTATCGTTTCAGAATTTCAAAAGGGTTAGAACCGATAAAATTTAAAAGTAAATGACCCAGTGCCTGTAACACCCCGAAGAAATTTTTATAAGGTGAATTTTAACATTTTCCGAGAATTCTCCCTCCCGTCTCTAAACGGAGTGTAGAAAGAGGTTCATTAGTAATCTGCCTGTGTTGGCTTGGGCTGCGTGCCTGACACACCCCGAAGTATGTCGAAGATGATTAGATTATCAGAAAAAGAGAGTCCGTAATTCCAAAAAATCACTAGGCTCTCTTTTTTTTGAAAAATTCTGTTTAGTATCTTGATTTCTCCTCTTCATTCCGTTTTAATAAAAGCAATTCCTCTATATTTTTTCAAAAATTTCCCCGAAAGGATGGACCCCTATGCCAAAAGAATACCTCGATTTGAAAATGGACTTTATGTTCAAGCAGCTGTTCGGCCACCCGAGCCGAAAGCGAATCACGATTGCGTTTTTGAACGGGCTTTTGAACCGAGCCGGCCGCGACCGGATTGTTGATGTGCAATATGAAAATACCGAACTTCCGAAAGAGACGGAAGATGGCAAGATGAGCCGGCTGGATGTGCTCGTGTTCACTGACCGCAGCGAGCGAATCAACGTTGAAATCCAAGTCGTCCATCAGCATGATATGCCTGAGCGCGTGTTGTATTATTGGGCCCGGCTGTTTTCGTCCTCTCTTTCCAAAGGACAGGAATATAGCGAACTTCCGCCAACGATTATGATCACGATCCTCAACTACTCGCTATTCCCTCACGAAACGGACCGCTTTCATACCGTGTTTCACCTCCGGGAAGACAAAGAGCATTTCCTTTGGAGTCCTCACCTTGAATTCCACGCGATTGATTTGTCACAGTTTATCCCGTTCTAACCGTCCGTAAGACTCTCGCCTGTTCAGGTATTCGTCAACGGACGATAAGAACCCGATTAGCTCAACTAGCATCAGTCAAAAACGACTGATGCCGTTTCGCTTTATGGTAAAATGGAAGAAATACCGACGTGAGATGAAAAAATCAGCGGAATAGCCGTGGTTAATGATGTTATCGGCGGTTGATGTGCGGAAAAGAGAGGTTGATGAAGAGATTTTAAACGAATTGGATGTGTTAGTAATGAATGAGCAGGAAATTCGCGAAGCGTTGGAGGAGTGGGAAAAATTAAGCGTCAGTCTGGAAAATCGTATGCGTATGAAATGCGGTTGAAATGGCTGCGCGATCAACTATCCAACATCCGCGGCGAACGGCGCGCGGTGTTGGAAGAAGGGTTGAAGCAAGGGCGTGAAGAAGGATTTGAGCAAGGTATGAAACATCTTGTTCGTAATATAGCGAAAAAAGGAATGAACGTGAAAGAGATCGCGGATCTTACTAACCTTGCGGAAGAAGAGGTTCGAAAACTGCTCAAAGACTAATTCTCTTAGAAGAGCTCGTTGCCTGTCCTGCCGGAGCATGTCGAAGATCGTCAGAAGATAGACAAAGAGAAGTTGCAGTTTCCCAATTCGCAAAAATCAAGTGGCGATTGATCGAGTTTAAAAAAAACTTAGACGGCACAACCAACACAATAAATTAGTTGTGCCTTTTCCATTTCTCTTCAATAGTGTTTAAATATTCATTTGGTTCTTTTTTGAATCTTC
>JAUSTR010000020.1 GCA_030812955.1 Bacillus alveayuensis | reverse complement strand
TCGGTCCCAAGGGTTGGGCTGTTCGCCCATTAAAGCGGTACGCGAGCTGGGTTCAGAACGTCGTGAGACAGTTCGGTCCCTATCCGTCGTGGGCGTAGGAAATTTGAGAGGAGCTGTCCTTAGTACGAGAGGACCGGGATGGACGCACCGCTGGTGTACCAGTTGTCCTGCCAAGGGCATCGCTGGGTAGCTATGTGCGGAAGGGATAAGTGCTGAAAGCATCTAAGCATGAAGCCCCCCTCAAGATGAGATTTCCCATCACGTCAAGTGAGTAAGATCCCTGAAAGATGATCAGGTAGATAGGTCCGAGGTGGAAGCGTGGTGACACGTGGAGCTGACGGATACTAATCGATCGAGGACTTAACCAAAGAAGAAAAGCGGAAGCGCCTCGAACAGCCACGAAGTGCGCTGGAGAGCCTGCGAGGAGGACGAAAGCCGCCGCAGCAGGACCGAAGCGACACAAGGGGCTAGGCGCTGGAGCTGGACAAAAGCGGAAGCGTATTTCAGTGAATGACGCGTTATCTAGTTTTGAGAGAATCATCTAGTTTTGAGAGAATCAATGTTATATATGAATGATGCTTGAATTGTCTGCGCTTGCGTCTTCTAGTAAATTCGAAGAGGATGGATTCCTCAGCGCAAGCCTGCAGAGAAGCAAATTCAAGCAGCTGGCTTGGTGGCGATAGCGAAGAGGACACACCCGTTCCCATACCGAACACGGAAGTTAAGCTCTTCAGCGCCGATGGTAGTTGGGGATTTCCCCTGCGAGAGTAGGACGCTGCCAGGCTTCTTCATTTTATTTGAATATTTCTGATCATCGCGGGGTGGAGCAGTCCGGTAGCTCGTCGGGCTCATAACCCGAAGGTCGCAGGTTCAAATCCTGCCCCCGCAACCAAGGTCCCGTGGTGTAGCGGTTAACATGCCTGCCTGTCACGCAGGAGATCGCGGGTTCGATTCCCGTCGGGACCGCCATCTAGGAGCTAATGAACGAACAACGAAACGATTTCCGTTTCGTTTTTTTTATTGTTTAGGAAATTATAAATTTACAACTTGTGGACAACCTTGTTCATAGTTGGTTTTTTGTCTAGCTCCGGGCGTTAGCGGCTAGCAAACTTCCCATTTCATCTGTACGACAAGTCAACATCGACTCAACGATCGCCTGAGTTTCCTTTATCTCCTACTGAAAGGTCTTAGTATGTACGCCGCTTTAGCGACCGCCCTGCGCTTTTGTTCTGGATTTTTTTATGGATAAAGATGAAATACAAAATAACTTGGATAAACTAATATTATGCGTTAAACTAAATCAGAGGATGGATCCTTAGGACATGTTCCTAGGGAATTTTTTATCATTTTATTCACCAAAATTATTTATTAATGGAGAAAGAGGATTACAATGTCCATAAAGGATGAATTTCAATTTATTCAAAAGATTTCCCCAAAGGAATTATTTCATACTAATCTCCGTGTTGGGATTGGTGATGATGCGGCTGTCCTACAAACTGAAGAAAATTATGAACAAGTCGTTTGTATGGATACAATGATAGAAGGTATTCATTTTACAAAACAAACGATGCGTCCTTTTGACATTGGTTATAAAAGTTTAGCTATTAATATTAGCGATATGGCCGCTATGGGAGCCATTCCTAAGTTTTATTTAGTTTCAATTGCTATTCCCACAAGCTGGAACGAAACAGAAATTTTAACCATCTATGAAGGAATGGACGCTATTGCTCAACGATATAAGATGGATTTAATCGGAGGAGACACGGTCTCAACAAAAAATGATTTAGTCATTTCTGTTACAGTTATTGGTGAAGTGGAAAAAGGAAAAGCGGTTTTACGTAGTCAAGCAAAACCGGGTGATATTGTTTTTGTAACGGGGACATTAGGCGATTCTGCAGCAGGTCTACATTTATTACTGCATAAATGTTCAGATTTCCCGCATCATGACTATAAATTTTTAATCTCACGTCATCAGAGACCATCACCTAGAGTAAACGTAGGCCGAATCGTCTCGCAGCTGGGACGAGCGAGTTTAAATGATGTTAGTGATGGACTGGCCAGTGAGCTGAATGAAATTGCTGAAGCTAGTGGAATGACAATTGTAATCCATAAAAAATTCATTCCTCTTAGTCAGTCCATAAAAAACTTTTCAGATGATGTTATATATAACTGGGCTCTTACTGGTGGAGAAGATTATGAACTAGTTGGAACCATTTCCCCCATTCATTTTAAAGAATTAAAAAAGAAATGCGAAAAGGAAGGGGTTCCGATTACGGAAATTGGTGAAGTGCACCCTCCCCAATCTGATTTTGTGATTATAGAGAGAGATGGACGACATGAAGTGTTAAACAAAAATGGGTATAATCATTTTAAAAAAGGTGATTAAATGGAAAGATATGCTTATTTTTCGAATAGCCCTGAAGAAACTGCTCAATTGGCGACTAAATTAGCGAATTTGCTAAAACCTGGTGATGTTCTTACTTTAGAGGGTGATCTTGGTGCGGGTAAAACGACTTTCACGAAAGCCCTTGCTAAAGGACTCGGAATTAAGAAAACTGTCAATAGCCCAACTTTTACAATCATCAAAGAATATACTGAAGGTCGATTACCTTTCTATCACATGGATGTATACCGTATTGAGGATGGAGGAGAAGATTTAGGATTTGAAGAGTATTTCGAAAGCGACGGTGTCACTGTTGTAGAATGGGCTCATTTGATTGAAGAACAGCTTCCTAGCAATAGACTAGATATAGCGATCAATTATATAGAAAGTAAAAAGCGAAATATTATATTTACGCCTTATGGCAAGCGTTTTCGAGAGATATGTAAGGAGTTATGGAATGATGACAGTATTAGCCATTGATACATCAACTTATGTATTAGGAGTAGCGTTGGTTGATGATTCAAAAGTGATTGGGGAATATATAACGAATTTAAAGAAAAACCACTCTGTACGAGCAATGCCAGCGATTGAACAATTAATGAGAGACTGTGACATTACGGCAGATCAGTTAAGTAAAATTGTTGTTGCACAAGGCCCTGGTTCTTACACCGGTGTTCGAATTGGAGTAACAATCGCCAAAACAATGGCCTTCGCCTTAGATATTCCGTTAATTGGTGTTTCAAGCTTAGAATTATTAGCAGCAAACGGACGATTTTTCAATGGGTACATTTGTCCGATTTTTGATGCACGAAGAGGTCAAGTGTATACAGGTTTATATGAATATCATCAAAATATGAAAGTAGTTATGAACGATCAAAACGTTCTTTTACATGATTGGCTCGAACAACTAAAAAAACTGGAAAGACCTATTTTGTTTTTAGGAAATGATGTTTCGTTGCATGTTGAGGCGATTCAACAAGTATTGGGTGAGTTTGCGGTAATTGGCGATAAGTCGATGCATAATCCATATCCCGCAAAATTAGCACATCTAGGCATTTTTAGGGATCATGTAGAGGTTCATCCATTTGTACCAAATTATTTACGATTGGCTGAGGCTGAGGCAAAATGGTTAGAACAACAGAAAACGTCACAATGAATAACGAACAGCTAAGGATTCGGAAAATGACGATTGACGACATTGATGATGTCTACAAAATTGAACTACAGTCATTTCGGAAGCCTTGGCCAAAGCATTCTTTTTTCCAAGAACTTACTCAAAACAAATTTGCTACTTATTTTGTTATCGAATATAAAGACAACATAGCTGGATATTGTGGTTTATGGGTTGTGATGGATGACGCTCAAATTACGAATATCGCCATTTTACCGGATTATCGCGGCCAAAAGCTAGGAGAAAAGCTTTTGATATATGTAAAGGACTATGCAAAAGAGCTAGGAGCTGCTCAATTGACATTAGAAGTTCGCGTATCGAATTATATTGCACAAAATCTTTATAAAAAGTTAGGATTTGAAGTCATTGGCCTTCGGAAAAATTACTATACAGATAATCAAGAAGATGCTTTGTTAATGTGGGTGAAATTATGATGAGTTCTAAAGATCGGTATATATTAGGGATTGAAACTAGCTGTGACGAAACGGCTGCTGCGGTTATTAAAAATGGTCGCACCATTCTATCGAACATAGTCGCTTCGCAAATTGACAGTCATAAACGCTTTGGTGGTGTTGTACCAGAAATTGCATCACGTCATCATGTAGAACAAATTACTGTAGTTGTAGAAGAAGCATTGCAAAAAGCAAATATGACATTTCAAGATCTTACGGCAATAGCTGTGACAGAAGGACCTGGTTTAGTAGGAGCATTGTTAATTGGGATTAATGCTGCGAAAGCATTGGCCTTTGCCCACAACTTGCCTATTATCGGTGTCCATCATATCGCTGGTCATATATATGCAAACCAGCTTGTTCATGAGCTATCCTTTCCTTTAATAGCTCTAGTCGTTTCAGGAGGACATACTGAACTTGTTTATATGAAAGAGCATGGTTCCTTTGAAGTCATTGGGGAAACGTTGGACGATGCTGCAGGTGAGGCCTATGATAAAGTGGCTAGAACATTAAATCTCCCATATCCCGGTGGTCCTCATATTGACCGATTAGCTCATGAAGGAATGGCGAGTATTGATTTACCAAGAGCATGGCTCGAAGAAAGATCATATAATTTTAGCTTCAGTGGGTTAAAATCAGCGGTTATTAATACGCTTCATAATGCCTCACAGCGTGGTGAAACAATTGATCCGAAAAATTTAGCAGCGAGCTTTCAAGCTAGTGTAGTCGATGTATTGGTCACGAAAACACTGCGGGCAGCAGAAGAATATAAAGTAAAACAAGTCCTATTAGCTGGTGGAGTCGCTGCAAATAAGGGGTTAAGATCAGCGTTGGAAAATGCATTAATAGATAAACAAGGGATTGAACTTATGATCCCTCCACTTTCTTTATGTACGGACAATGCAGCGATGATTGCGGCAGCAGGAGATGTTCTTTATCAAAAAGGTATTTTCGGGGACTTAAAAATGAACGCTCATCCAGGATTACCTTTAACATCATATTTATAATCTTAAAAATGGTCAACGTTATAAAGGTTGGCCATTTTTATTTTGGCTATGTTTCTAAAGGATTGTTGCTTTACTATAGCTTTTCGACGTCATAGACAGTCGAAAAGCAACTTTTACGAAAACAGCCTTTATTTTTTGAAGGTACTAATCATCACAACTTATCAACCATTTATCCACATTTTCAAAATGTTTTGGGGATAAATAAGTTCATTACAGGAATAATCAACACAATTACATTGTGGATAATGTGGATAAAAATCATAAAAATGTGGATATTGTGAATAATCACCCTCGTACCTTTTAATATATAGGGTTTTGCTTGTGGATAAGTAAAAAAACCGGCGTAGCCATATTCGCCGGTTACTCTTCCTCTATAAGGTTTTCCCATTCTTCCATCAATTGATCAATTCTTTCTTTTAATTTTTCGTTTTCATGATGAATTTCTTGAACACGTTCATGGTTTTGATAAATGACTGGATCACAAAGTAATTCATCATTTTTTACTATTTTCTCTTCTAATCTAGCAATTTCCTTTTCCATTTCTTCTATTTTGCGCTGCCGTTGTCGTTCCCGTTTCTTCAATTCTTTTTCTTTTTCATAAGAAAGTTTTCCTTGTTTAGCTAACTCATTCGTAGTGGTAATGATTGTTTCTTTCTGTTGTTCAAGCTTTTGTAACTCTTCCATTTCTTCTTTTTTGGAGACATAATAATCATAGTCTCCTAAATATTCGGTGATTCCATCCTTTGATAATTCGAATACCTTTGTTGCAATACGGTTTATAAAATAACGGTCGTGTGAGACAAATAAAATCGTACCAGGATAATCGATAAGTGCATTTTCAAGAACCTCTTTACTATCTAAATCAAGATGGTTTGTCGGCTCATCAAGAATAAGAAAATTTGCCTTTTGCATCATTAATTTCGCAAGAGCCAATCGTGCCTTTTCTCCACCACTTAAGGAAGAAACATTTTTCATAACATCATCACCAGAGAAGAGGAAATTCCCTAAAATCGTACGGATTTCCTTTTCTGTTTTTTGTGGATATTCGTCCCAAAGTTCATCTAAAACACATTTATTGGAGGTTAAGTCAGCCTGTTCTTGATCATAGTAACCAATCGTTACATTTGCTCCGAACTGAAATTCACCTGAGAAAGGTTTGATACGTTTTACAATTGCTTTTAATAAGGTCGATTTTCCAATTCCATTTGGTCCAATAAGAGCGATCACTTCTCCCCTTGTAATGGAAAACGATACATCCGAAATAATCGGGCTTTTCCCATCATAAGTAACAGAAATGTTTTTAGCCTTTAAAACATCATGGCCACTTTGTTTTTCAATTTCAAAGGAAAATTGAGCAGATTTCTCATCGCCTTGAGGTTTATCGATTACGTCCATTTTTTCAAGCATTTTTCTTCTGCTTTGGGCTCGTTTAGTGGTAGAAGCCCTTGCAAGATTGCGTTGGATAAAGTCTTTCATCCGAGCAATTTCATCCTGCTGTTTTTCATATAGCTTTAACTCACGCTCGTATTTTTCAGCCTTTTGCTTTAAGTATCGACTATAGTTGCCAACATATTTTGTACATTCTGTATGAGAAATTTCATATACAATGTTTACGACTTTATCTAAAAAGTAGCGGTCATGGGAAACAATTAAGACAGCTCGTTGATAGCTTTGTAAATATTGTTCAAGCCATTGTAATGTCTCGATATCCAAATGGTTTGTCGGCTCGTCCAAAACGAGTAAGTCAGGTTTGGTTAATAACAGCTTTCCGAGTGCTAATCTTGTTTTTTGTCCACCACTTAAGGAAGAAATAGGGGTATCGTAGCTATACTCTTGAAATCCTAAACCATGCAGGATGGAACGGATATCCGCTTCATATTGATAACCGCCTTTTTCTTTAAACGTATATAACATGTCATCGTATTCTTTCAATAATCGTTCATAGGCTGAAGGGTTTCTAGAAGGGTCACATGTTGACATCTGTTCTTCTAATTTTCTCATATCCTTCTCTAATTGACGAATATCAGAAAATACGGTTAACATTTCATCCCATATCGACTTCGTTGATTCTAAGCCAGTATTTTGAGCTAGAAACCCAATTGATATATCTTTTGGCTTTATTATTTCTCCAGAGTCATAAGAAAGCTCTCCAGAGATGATTTTTAATAGAGTAGATTTCCCTGCCCCATTTCTGCCAACAAGTGCAATTTTATCTCGTGTTTGTACTTCTAGTTTAATATTCGATAAAATAAGATTAGAGCCAAAATATTTTGTTACTTGGTTTAGTTGTAAAAGTATCATCATGATTCACCTCAAGCTTTACTAGGTATAGTGTAGCTTAATCAGGAGTGATGGGCAATATTTGTACATTTGCTGATATTTTTCTGAACTTATGACATGAAATTGTAACAATCAACCAAAAGACAGAAAGTCGAAAATAGTGTATAGTCTAGTTAAGGGGAGTTTATTGTGAGTGAATTTACACATTTTAACGAACAGGGACGGGCGAAAATGGTCGATGTGTCTGAAAAGGTAGATTCCGTTCGAATTGCAATAGCAAAATCGCGAGTCATTGTAAGTAAAGAAGTATATGAAAAAATTGTTCACAATAAAGTTAACAAAGGTGATGTTTTATCCGTTGCTCAAGTCGCCGGGATCATGGCAGCGAAAAATACGCCAATGATTGTCCCGATGTGTCATCCGATACCACTTAAAGCAGTTGATATCACATTTGAATGGGACATAAATGAAAAGGAGTATATTCTAGGCATTACGGCCCAAGTAAAAACAAAAGGTGCGACAGGAGTTGAAATGGAAGCGCTCACTGCTGCCTCTGCTTGTGCTCTTACTGTTTACGATATGTGCAAAGCACTAGATAAAGGACTCGTCATTGGTCCAACTTTCCTAGTGAAAAAAACAGGAGGAAAAAGCGGAGAGTATATTCGGGAAGGTTCTGTTTTGTAGGATTGTGGGGGATAAACATTGAGTCAGGATCAATCAAAAATTCCACAAGCAACAGCTAAGCGACTGCCGCTATATTATCGTTTTTTACAAAACCTTTACGCTTCTGGCAAACAGCGTGTCTCTTCTCAAGAGTTGAGTGAAGCTGTAAAAGTGGATAGTGCAACGATACGGCGTGATTTTTCTTATTTTGGCGCTCTTGGGAAAAAAGGTTATGGTTATAATGTAAAATATTTATTATCCTTTTTTCGAAAAACCCTCGATCAAGATGAATTAACAAAGGTAACCTTGATTGGAGTTGGGAACTTAGGGACGGCTTTTTTACATTATAATTTTATGAAAAATAACAATACACAAATTACCATCGCTTTTGATGTAGATGAAGAGAAAATAGGAAAAGAGGTTGGGGGCGTTCCAATTTATCATTTAGACGAATTGGAAGAGCGTCTTCCTGAAGATGTTACTGTCGCTATTTTAACTGTGCCAGCCAATGTGGCTCAAATGATTACAGACCGTTTAGTTACGAAAGGGATTAAGGGAATTTTAAATTTTACTCCCGCTCGCTTAAATGTCCCTAACCATATTCGCATTCATCATATTGATTTGTCCGTTGAACTGCAGGCACTAGCTTACTTTTTAAAAAATTATCCGCAAGAATAGCTTATAGGAGGGGTTCATGATGAACGTTGGAATTGGTAGCTTTTTATTAATCGTTGTCGTTGGTTTGCTTATTTTTGGTCCGAAAAAGCTTCCAGAACTTGGACGGGCTGCAGGTGATACGTTAAGAGAGTTTAAAAAAGCTACAAGAGGTTTAGCTGATGACGATGATGATAAGAAATAAGATCAAGAAAGATAGGATGACGTCCTATGAATGATAAACAAATGTCTGTTTTAGAGCATATAGAAGAATTGCGAAAACGGCTGATTATTATAGTCGTTTTCTTTTTCGTTGCAGTAATTGCAAGCTTTTTCTTAGCAAAACCTATAATCGTCTACTTACAACATACGAATGAAGCGGAACAATTTGCATTAAATTCATTTAGACCGATGGATCCATTAATGGTATATATGCAGTTTGCTTTTGTTATTGCTATTGTTTTAACATCCCCTGTCATTTTATATCAGCTTTGGGCATTTGTAAGCCCAGGATTATATGAGACGGAACGGCGGGTAACATTAAGTTATATTCCGATTTCCTTAGGATTGTTCTTATTAGGAATTGCTTTTTCCTATTTTATTTTGTTTCCATTTGTCATCGATTTTATGGTTCGTCTTTCTAATGATTTAGAAATTAATCAAGTCATTGGGATTAATGAGTATTTTCGGTTCTTATTACAATTAACGATCCCGTTTGGTTTGTTGTTTCAGTTACCTGTTGTCGTCATGTTTTTAACAAGGCTTGGTCTTGTAACTCCGATGTTTCTCGTCAAGATTCGGAAGTATGCTTATTTCGTTTTGCTTGTCATTGCAGCATTCATAACACCACCTGAACTTGTTTCACATTTAATGGTGACGGTTCCGCTTTTCATTCTTTATGAAGTAAGTATTGTGATTTCAAGATTTGCATACCGAAAAGCACAAATAGCTCAAATGAAAGAAGCAAACCAGGAATAAAATAAGGAATGGCTAATTTCCGATCCATTACAGACGGTGTTGATTTTTGCTTTGATGCATTTAAAAAATTGTGCCTGTTCCTAGCATTCATGATGCTTCGACAATCTAAAAACGGCGAGAACAAGAGCGTTCCCGCCGTTACTTTTTTGCTTTTTTCATTTTATATAAAAAGGCAAACATGCGAATCGATACAGCGAAGTCAAATGTGGCCAAAAGCATTAAAATAATGGTTGGAATGGACCATATCGTTTCCTCTGCACTGTTAATGGCTAAATAAGTAAATAAAACTCCCATTGTAAAGTAAAAAAAACCCATAGATGTTGGATTAAACTTCATGCTTAAATGCCTCCAATAATACTTTGAATTTGCTCCATTTGTTGCATCATTTTTTCAATATCTTCACTAAATACGGTTTGGATGATCACGACAAATGTATTCATCATGGTATGGGCAAAAATTGGCACGAGAATTCGATTTGTTTTCACGTATAAATAAGCGAATGTAAATCCCATTGACGCATATAATAATAGATGTTCTGGCTCACCATGTACAATGGCAAATAAGAAAGAGCTAACAAATGCCCCAATAAAAAAGTTGGTTCTTTTATATACTACACGAAAAATAATTTTTCGAAAGATAATTTCCTCAAGAACTGGACCAATAATAGATGTCACAGCAATTAATAAAGGAGTTGTCTTTATTAAATCAACAATCATTTGTGTGTTTTCAGATCCAGGTTCAACTCCAAAAAGATTCACCTCAATGTTGGCTGCAATCGTTTGCACAATGATTGCCATAAACACACCGCCAATAGCCCATGCCATCGATATGCTAAGCGGCGCTGCTTTTTCGTTTCGTACCGATATTTTAAACTCGTCTCGCAGAAGGAACAAAATAAACACGAAAGCGATCGTAAAGCTTAAAATGGTCCAATATGCTTGAGCTTTATATAGAGCTACATCTAGTGATGGATCGGATCCTACACCGATTGCATAAAAAAATGGGACACCAACAAAGGCTGAAAATTGCATCACGATATACGTAATAATTATCCACCAGTATTGCTTTTTCACGATGTTTCTCCTTTTCAAAATGATGTTCGTGTAAAAAATTTTAAGGGTGAAAGTCTGATAGGTAAAAGCAAATATACCTCGTTTTATTTTACCATATCTTATATTTCCCTTTTGAGAAATTAATTTAAAATCAACATGATTATATTGATCATTTTTTTGTCATAATCATGGAAGGGACATCTATTCATTGAATGAAAAAAATTTTAATTTCATACTTGAAATTCAAAGGAAGTTTCTATAATATAGTAAATGTGTTAGCACTCAAGTTAGATGAGTGCTAATAAAAAGGAAAAATTTTTAAAATCTCAAAAGATATTTGAGGAGGTTGTTTCACTTGTTAAAGCCATTAGGTGATCGCGTAGTTATTGAACTTGTGGAAACTGAAGAAAAAACAGCAAGTGGTATTGTTCTTCCAGATACTGCGAAAGAAAAGCCTCAAGAAGGTAAAGTTGTAGCAGTTGGTACAGGTCGTGTCCTTGATAGCGGCGAGCGTGTGGCTCCAGAAGTAAAAGAAGGCGATCGCATCATCTTCTCAAAATACGCTGGTACTGAAGTGAAATACCAAGGTACTGAATACTTAATTTTACGTGAAAGTGACATTTTAGCTGTTATCGGTTAATAAGAGAACAGTTATATATCATAAAAGGAAAAAATTTTGAGGAGGTTTGCATCATGGCAAAAGAAATTAAGTTTAGCGAAGAAGCACGTCGCGCGATGTTACGCGGTGTTGATTCTTTAGCAAATGCTGTAAAAGTAACTTTAGGACCTAAAGGACGTAACGTTGTATTAGAGAAAAAGTTCGGTTCTCCATTAATTACAAATGACGGTGTAACGATTGCAAAAGAAATCGAATTAGAAGATCCATTTGAAAACATGGGTGCGAAATTAGTTGCAGAAGTTGCTAGCAAAACAAACGATGTGGCTGGTGACGGTACAACTACTGCTACTGTATTAGCACAAGCAATGATTCGCGAAGGTCTTAAAAACGTAACTGCTGGTGCGAACCCTGTAGGTGTACGAAAAGGTATTGAAAAAGCGGTTGCTGTTGCTGTTGAACAATTAAAAGCAATCTCTAAACCAATTGAAGGCAAAGAGTCTATTACCCAAGTAGCGGCAATCTCTGCTGCTGACGAAGAAGTAGGCCAATTAATTGCAGAGGCTATGGAGCGCGTTGGTAACGACGGTGTTATCACAATCGAAGAATCTAAAGGCTTCAGCACTGAATTAGAAGTAGTTGAAGGTATGCAATTCGATCGTGGTTACGCTTCTCCATACATGGTAACAGACTCTGATAAAATGGAGGCCGTGCTTGAAAATCCATATATCTTAATCACTGATAAGAAAATCTCTAACATTCAAGAAGTTTTACCAGTGTTAGAGCAAGTTGTACAACAAGGTAAACCATTATTAATCATCGCTGAAGACGTTGAAGGTGAAGCATTAGCTACATTAGTAGTGAACAAGCTTCGCGGTACATTCAACGCTGTAGCAGTTAAAGCTCCTGGCTTCGGTGATCGTCGTAAAGCAATGCTTGAAGATATCGCAATCTTAACAGGCGGTGAAGTAATCACTGAAGATTTAGGATTAGATCTTAAAAACGCAAGCATTGCACAATTAGGTCGCGCTGGTAAAGTTGTTGTAACAAAAGAAAACACAACAATTGTTGAAGGTGCTGGATCAAGCGAGAAAATTGCAGGCCGTGTAAACCAAATCCGTGCTCAATTAGAAGAAACAACTTCCGAATTCGATAAAGAAAAATTACAAGAGCGCTTAGCTAAACTAGCAGGCGGTGTTGCTGTCATCAAAGTGGGTGCGGCTACTGAAACAGAATTAAAAGAACGCAAGCTTCGCATTGAAGACGCTCTTAACTCAACTCGTGCAGCAGTTGAAGAAGGTATCGTTTCTGGTGGTGGTACTGCACTTGTGAATGTATACAACAAAGTGGCTGAAATTGAAGCAGAAGGCGACGTTGCTACAGGTGTAAACATCGTTCTTCGCGCATTAGAAGAACCAGTTCGTCAAATCGCTCACAACGCTGGTTTAGAAGGTTCTGTTATTGTTGAGCGCTTAAAGAAAGAAGAAGTAGGAGTGGGCTTCAACGCAGCTACTGGCGAATGGGTAAACATGATCGACGCTGGTATCGTTGATCCTACAAAAGTTACTCGTTCTGCTCTTCAAAACGCAGCAAGCGTTGCAGCAATGTTCTTAACAACTGAAGCAGTAGTTGCTGATAAGCCAGAAGAAGAAAAAGCTGGCGCAGGCATGCCTGACATGGGCGGAATGGGTGGTATGATGTAATCTGACTCTGAAAACCCTTGAAACAAAAGTTTTCTTATAAATGAAAAAGCAAAATGTTAGCATTTTGCTAACATAGAGGAATTTAAAGAGACTTCTCATGAGTTGAATAAACTTGTGAGAAGTTTCTTTTTTCATTGTTTAGGAAATTACACTAGCGTTGCATAAAAAAATTATAAAAAATTCAAGTGTTAAATAATGGTTTAATAACGTGTTGTTGTAAAACTTGCTAACCCATCTATAAAATTTAGGCTCTTTTCTAAAAGATTGTTGCTTTAAAGCTTCCGATAACTCATCGGCAGCTTTTCTCATTTGATACTAAATAAAAACTGGAATTAAATTTTTGGATCGATAAATCAAAATTAGCAATTATTCAAAATTCATTTACCTTCTTTTACATATTGATCTAAACGTGCTTTTATGACATCAATAACCGTACATGGAAATCGTCTGAATTGTAAAGATTATGTTAAAGTCGATTTTTTTCTCTTGTTTTATATAAGTATCTAGTTATATACTAATTGAAGAGAAAAGTAAGTATGGCTATACTACAATATCTAGTGGATATGAAAGATGTGACATCATTTATTTAGTGAAAGATGAACATAATTGCAACCATTCATTTTCGCTCATATATATAAGTAAATAGCTATATATTTATACAAGAGTAGGAGGTGTTCCCATGCAAAAAACAGTATTGGAAGTAGAAAAAGCTTCACACGTTTTAAAGTTACTTGGTGATAAAACACGTTTAACGATCATGGCAATTTTAAAACAACGTGAGTGTTGTGTATGTGAGCTTCATGAAGTGTTTGACATGAGTCAGCCGTCTATTAGTCAGCATCTACGGAAGTTAAAAGATGCAGGATTAGTAAAAGAGGATAGGAGAGGACAGTGGATTTATTATTCCATCAATCCTCGAAATGAGTTCTATGGTCTTATCCAAGATATTCTGCAACATATTCCAGATCAAACAGAGAATATTCGTAAGATTGAGGAAAACAACCCTACGCTCCGTTGCGGTTGTTAACCTACTAATTAAATTGGGAGTGAGACAATGAGTAATACGGGGAAAAAACGTCTGTCGTTCTTGGATCGATACCTAACGCTTTGGATTTTCCTAGCTATGGTAGCTGGAATTGGTTTGGGATCCCTCTTTCCGGGTTTTGTAGATGGAATGAACAGTTTGCAGGTAGGAACCACATCGATTCCACTTGCAATTGGTTTAATTTTAATGATGTATCCTCCGTTAGCAAAAGTTCGCTACGAGGAGATGGGACGCGTCTTTAAAGACATAAAAGTATTAGTTTTGTCTCTTTTACAAAATTGGATTATTGGACCAATTTTGATGTTTGTATTGGCGATTGTCTTCTTGCCGGATAAGCCGGAATACATGGTCGGACTCATCCTGATTGGGCTGGCACGTTGTATTGCGATGGTGATCGTCTGGAATGATTTAGCGAAAGGAGATACAGAGTATGCAGCTGGACTTGTGGCGTTTAACTCTGTATTCCAAATGTTATTTTTCTCGGTTTATGCGTATGTGTTTGTGACGATCATTCCAGAATGGTTAGGACTAGAAGGTGCTATCGTAAATATTACAATGATTGAAGTCACTAAGTCGGTGTTCATTTACTTAGGCATTCCGTTTCTTGGCGGGATGATAACACGCTTTGTGTTGGTAAAAGCAAAGGGCAGACAATGGTATGAAAAAGTATTCATTCCAAAAATCAGCCCGATTACATTGATTTCTTTATTATTTACGATTATCGTCATGTTCTCTTTAAAAGGAGACGTTATCGTAAGCTTACCATTGGATGTTGTGAGAATTGCGATTCCATTGTTCATTTACTTTGTGTTAATGTTTTTCGTTTCCTTCTTCTTAGGGAAGAAAATTGGAGCGAGCTATCCTGTAACGACAACACTTGCCTTTACAGCCGGCAGCAATAACTTTGAGTTAGCGATTGCTGTAGCTGTTGGAGTGTTTGGGATCCATTCTGGAGCAGCATTTGCAGCCGTCATTGGACCACTTGTGGAAGTGCCTGTTATGATTGCGTTGGTCAACGTGGCACTATGGTTTCAACGAAAATACTTCAAAGCAGAATCAGTATCATACTAACAACAGAGGTGGAATGAAACATGAAAAACAAAAAGATCATTTACTTCTTATGCACAGGTAACTCTTGCCGCAGCCAAATGGCTGAAGGTTGGGCAAAAAAATATCTTGGCGATGAGTGGGAAGTTTATAGCGCTGGTATCGAAGCTCACGGATTAAATCCAAACGCAGTAAAAGCCATGAAAGAAGTAGGGATTGATATTTCCAACCAAACATCCGATGTCATTGATCCTGAAATTTTAAACAAAGCTGATTTAGTCGTAACATTATGTGGTCATGCAGCAGACCATTGCCCGGTAACACCTCCACATGTAAAACGTGTACATTGGGGATTTGATGATCCTGCAAAGGCAGAGGGATCAGAAGAAGAAAAATGGGCTGTGTTCCAACGTGTACGTGATGAAATCGGTGCACGCATCAAAAAATTTGCTGAAACTGGTGAATAAAACTGAAATGACAGCCGAGAATAATCTTCTCGGCTGATTTTACAGGAGGGGAAAAATTGCTCGTTCTTCTGGAGAGGTACCGCAATCCGTATAAAACTTGTTACCACGTCTTCGTAATCCGGAAGAAACAAGTGTTGTCATTGTAACATTGGCAGAAGCTACACCTGTTTATGAAGCAAGCCGTCTACAAGATGACTTAAAGCGTGCGGGAATCCAACCGAAATGGTGGGGCATCAATCAAAGCTTTTATGCTACACATACAGTGGATCCTATTCGAAATTTAAAATATAATAAACCAAATAATACTTGATCGTGGACAAATAAAATGGAAGGAATAAAAAGTCTATTGATGAATATGATTACGTAAATCTGTTTACAAAAATAGTGCAATGTTAAAAACAATGATGTATAATAAAAACAACTTTTAAAAAAATGAAAGTATTTCGATAAAGTCGGTAGACTTTCAAAAAACCTACGGAAACGGAATGAAGGGTGGGTTCGTTGAAAGTAAACCGACAATAGGGGAACTTAAACGGGAGATCTAAACCAATTGAAATTGGTTATAGGTAAACCGGCTATCGTTATTTTAGGCAATAGCTAGCCTTTTATTGAGAAAAGGCTGTGTTGTCTAGAATGACATAGCCGGTTTTTTCTTGGTGAACGACTTACCACCTACGCTTTGCTTAGAGGTGGAACTTGCAAGGTTAAAAAAGATGAAAAGGTCATACAAGAGGAGGAACTAGATTTGCAAGAAATATTGGTTTTCCTATGGCTTATCGCATTGATGATCGTGTTCGTTAGCGCATTGATGTATCTGCATCCGCGTGTGCCCGACTCGTATGTACATTTTCACGTCGGATTATTGATTTTGCCAATAGCTATGTCGTTAGTTGGGTGGATCTATTATGAGGGGGAAGCAAAGGTCGGACCATTGCGGCTAGACACGATCAGTTGGATGATGGCGATCTATATTTCAGTACTCGGCTTTATTATCCAAAGATTTTCCATTCGATATTTGCATGGGGATCGGGTTTACCGGCTATATTTTCAATTTTTAACTTGGACATCAGGCTTTGCTTCGATCACGTGGATGACAGATGATCTACGCCTGTTTAGCCTTTGCTGGGCGCTGCCGCTTTTCGGTCTTGTCTATTTGACGGCTTTAAAAAAGGAATGGACTCCGGCGAAAGTTGAAGCGGTGCAAATGGGAAAGATGTTTTTCGTTACTTCCCTCGCTGTAATTGCCGTTTCGGTCTGGCTATTTCTTGCGACAGGGGAATGGAGCTTATCGGGTGCTTTATCAACAGATAAGTTGGCTCATCTCAAATGGTGGGAAACAGCAGGAATGAGCGTTCTGCTTATTTTGGCGGCAATTATTCCTGCCGGACAATGGCCTTTCCACCGTTGGCTGCTTGAATCTGCGGTAACTCCTACACCAGTGTCAGCAGTGATGCACGCCGGTCTTGTTAATGCAGGAGGGCTTTTGCTTTGGCGTTTTTCACCGTTGTTTACGGATGCAGTCATACATGCTCTTCTTCTTCTAATCGCGTTTATTTCCGTGATAATCGGTACAGGTATTAGCTTTGTTCAAGTGGATTATAAACGGCAGCTGGTAGCGTCAACGATGGCACAAATGGGCATGATGCTTATTCAATGTGCTTTAGGTGCTTACGACGCTGCCGTCATTCATCTTGTCCTGCATGGTTTGTTCAAAGCGACTTTGTTTTTACAGTCTGGTTCAGTTGTTCCCCGTCCAGGACAAACAGGATACGGGTTTATGCGTACAAGGGGGCATGGGTTTGTCGGCATTCTACTTGGATTGGCGCTTGGAACAGGTTTTTGGGCTGCTTCACCTGAAGAGCCAGCACGCCTCTTAAGTGCTTTGCTTCTAGGTTCGTCTATGACCATTGCATGGGGGAGACTTGCGTTTTTCCGAGAAGGCCGATGGATTGGTTTTTTCTTTACGGCGATATTAGCGTTTTTTTCAGAAGAAGTGCGCAGCAAACTAATGAAAATGTTGCATGATTCAATACCATCCGGTTTTGTGCCGCCTCTTGTTCTTGAGTGGTTTGCTCTCTTGATGTTTATTGTTTTTGCATTGACGTTGGCACAGCTCTTTAAACATCGTTCTTCCAGTATTGCCGCCCGTTTTTATATGTGGCTCGTTCATGTAAGTGAGCCTAGTCTGCCTGCAGTTGAACGGCATCCTAATTACTTAAAGGCATATTTGAAGGAGGAGATGACCCATGAGTAAAACAACAGTGATTACACTTGAACGTCTAAAAGAACAATGCAAACGAAAAAAGGAAGAAGCATTCTACTCTATCCACGAGCTAGTGGAACAAGCATCCGAAGCCATTGCTCCCCTTTGGCCAATTTCAACGTTCATTGCACGTCATCCGTGGATGGAACTTGAACATATGCCGTTTATTGAAGTAGCTGAGCATTTCCAACAATCTCAGAAAGTCAACCTTTTTCCAACAATGCCGGTTGTAAAAAAAGCTCTCGCTAAAGGCGAAATCCATTCCTCCTTCGTTGAAAAAAAGCTGAAGAACTGGCTTTCCGGCCAGTATCTTCTCGTTCATCGCAACAAAGCGGAACAGCTATGCCATGCCCTTTTATGGAACGATTCCGTACCGTATGAATGGTTAGATTCCTTAGAACTGCACACACTAGCAGCGGAAATAACCGAGTTGATCGGTTCTTTACACTCGAAGGTCGAAAAGCCTATAAGCGTTCATATTAAACAGCTAGGAGAACGTCTTGATCAACAAATGATCAAATGGTGCAAACTTTATTTGGATGAAAAACAGGCTGCATGGGCCATGCCCTTACGAGAACAAGGATTCTATTCAGCTTGGCAGCAGCTTGTTAAAAACGATCCAGCTCTTTCGAAAAGAGAAAGAAAACGACTGGCTGACTGGCCAAAAGACGCGAAAGAAGCACTGTTGCATTCATTATCGTTGCTTAATATAGACGATAAAAAAATGAAAGACTATTTGGAATCCCATCTTCTTGCATTGCCGGGATGGGCTGGTATGTTAAAGTGGCGTTCCAAGCAGACAGGAGAAGGAGTTCAACTGCTGGTTGATTATTTGGCCATTCGTCTTTCATTAGAGTGGGTATTTGCCGCTCCTTACTTGCCTTTAGATCAGAAGAAAATGACTGACCCTTCAAGTATTCTTCCCCTCTTAGCCGCATGGATCCATTGGGGAGGAATGTCTGTAGATGAATGGAGACAATTGCCGGTATATGAAATGAAATTCCGATTAGTGTTTGCTGACCGATTTTGGCGGATCAATCGTCATCACCTTTGGCTTGAGGCATGGGAAGAGACGTATGAATCCCAGCTTAAAGAAAAAATCGCCTCCCGTCCAAACGTTGGGCAGCCGGAACGGACCGCTGTTCAGCTTCTCTTTTGCATCGACGTTCGTTCAGAGCCCTTTCGCCGCTATTTAGAACAGTCCGGTCCATTTGAAACATACGGATGCGCAGGATTTTTCGGCTTGCCGATCCGAACGCGTGAGCTTGACAGTCATTATACCCATCCTTCTTGTCCTGTTATCGTTGAGCCGCAGCACGAAATTTACGAATCATCTGCACAAGATCGTGTTGCTGAATACCGCCGACGGCTCAATGTATTTCAGTTCATCGGGGACACATTTAAAAAAATGAAAAAACATGCATTAGCGTCTTTATTGCTACCTGAAATGAGCGGCCCATGGCTAGGTTTGCATACAATTGCACGAAGCGCTGCCCCTGGATGGACGGGTCATGTTATTCAACATGCTGAAAAGACAGCCGAACGGAAGCCGCCGACAAAATTGTCTTTGCATCACGAAGAGTCTTCCTCAAAATCCGGCTTATCCATAGGGCTTACAACGGATGAACAAGTTCAGTACGTAAAACAGCTGTTAACGAATATCGGTTTAACATCGTCTTTTGCACCCCTTGTCGTTGTTTGCGGCCACGAAAGTACGACAACGAATAATCCGTATGCCTCTTCCCTTGATTGCGGGGCGTGCGGCGGAACAGCAGGAGCCTTTAATGCCCGTGTGTTTGCGAGCCTCTGCAACTTAAAGGAAGTAAGGAAAGGACTGGAGAAGGAAGGGATTGTCATTCCAGATGAGACCGTATTTGTAGCTGCGGAACATATTACAACGGTTGATGAACTTTACTTTCTCGATATGCCTACTTTATCGAAAGCAGCAGAGCAATCACTCAATTTATTGGAAAGTAAGCTAAAAGAAGTGAGTCGAAAAGCAAACGCTGAACGCCTGAAGAAGTTGCCTCACACCGGCAAGTATAAAAACCCGATTAAGGAGGCTAATCGCCGTTCTGTCGATTGGAGCGAAATCCGTCCTGAATGGGGATTGGCAGGAAACGCAGCCTTTTTCATCGGCCGCCGATCTCTTACAAAACATTGCCAATTAGACGGAAAGGTGTTTTTACACAGCTATGACTGGCGAAAAGACTATTCCGGAGAAGCCCTTGAAAATATTGTCTCCGGTCCTGCTACGGTTGGGCAATGGATCAATTTGCAATATTACGCATCAACCGTAGCACCGCATTATTATGGAAGTGGTAGCAAAACGACGCAGACGGTAACGGGGGGATTAGGGGTGATGCAAGGGAATGGGAGCGACTTGCTTTCTGGCCTCCCATGGCAGTCGGTTGCTTCTTCCGACTGGGAACTGTTCCATTCTCCCCTTCGTTTGCTGTTAATCATTGAAGCACCGCACTTTTATATCGAGCGTTTGCTTCAACACAATCCCCTTTTCCGTCAAAAAGTGAAAAACGGCTGGCTCCGTCTCTCATCCATTGAACCTGACACTAGGAAATGGATAAAGTGGGACCCATCTATGATTTGATAGGCAGATGAACAGTTTTGATGCAGCTTGCCGATTTAGGCAAGCAATTTTTTTACTTTAGATACACAGTACGTAAGTTTTTATATAAAATGGCACAAGTGTTGATTATCCATTATTTTACTTAAATATACAGAATCGTATGGCTGAACACAAGCTTTTCTGCCACATCCCTCGAACAAGAACGCCAGCGGGCACGCCAGTATGCAAAATATGTTGATGAATCATTGCAAACAACGGAAATGTCTATTTTAACAAAACATTATGAAGAAGCTTTATATCGCCGCAGTAATGCTAAAGATCAGTGGCTTAAATCGGTGGAATTGTGGGAAAATTTAATTAAAAAAGCTTCATATTGACCAACATCCTTTCGCTTGTTATGATTATTTAAAATTCATAAGCTAGCTATACCTTCGTATATCCTCGATAATATGGTTCGAGAGTCTCTACCGGATTACCGTAAATAATCCGACTATGAAGGCAGAACATCTATATCTTTTCGATGGGAATTCTGCCTTTTTGCAGAATTTTTTTATTTATTTTGAAAAATTTTTTAAAGTCAATCATTTTATGGAAAATAAATGAGGTGACCATTTTGAATAGCATTCAAGAAATGATTTTAGTATTGGACTTTGGAAGCCAGTACAACCAGCTTATTACGAGACGAATTCGCGAATTTGGAGTTTATAGTGAGCTTCATCCGCATACTTTAACAGTTGAAGAAATTAAAAAAATGAATCCAAAAGGGATTATTTTATCTGGCGGACCAAACAGCGTTTATGATGAAAAGGCTTTTCGTTGTGATGAAGGGATATTTGAGTTAGGTATACCTGTTTTAGGAATTTGCTACGGAATGCAGCTAACAACTCATCTTTTAGGAGGAAAAGTAGAGGATGCTAAACATCGTGAATACGGAAAAGCAACCATTCAAGTAAAAGAAGGCTCATCGCTATTCAAAAGCCTTCCAACAGAACAAGTTGTTTGGATGAGCCACGGTGATTTAGTTGCTGAAATTCCTGAAGGATTTAAAGTGGATGCGACGAGTCCATCTTGTCCTTATGCGGCTATTAGCAACGATGAACGTTGCATTTATGGAGTGCAGTTCCATCCGGAGGTGCGTCATTCTGAATATGGAAATGATATATTAAAAAACTTTGTATTTACAATTTGTGGCTGCACTGAATCATGGTCTATGGAAAACTTCATTGAAATGCAAATTCAAAAAATCCGTGAAACAGTGGGAGATAAAAAAGTTTTATGTGCGTTAAGCGGTGGAGTGGATTCCTCTGTCGTTGCGGTATTAATCCATAAAGCCATCGGCGATCAGCTCACCTGTATTTTTGTAGACCATGGTTTATTACGTAAAGGTGAAGCGGAAAGTGTTATGAAAACGTTCAGTGAAGGCTTTAACATGAACGTCATTAAAATTGACGCAAAAGAACGCTTTTTAAGTAAGTTAAAAGGGGTCACAGATCCAGAGCAAAAACGAAAAATTATCGGGAATGAATTTATTTATGTGTTCGATGACGAGGCGGCAAAACTTGAAGGTATTGAATTTTTAGCACAAGGTACTTTATATACAGACATCATTGAAAGTGGAACGCAAACAGCACAAACGATTAAGTCACACCATAATGTTGGTGGCTTGCCAGAAGACATGAAATTCAAATTAATTGAACCGTTAAATACATTATTTAAAGACGAGGTTCGTGCTCTTGGAACAGAATTAGGGATTCCAGATGAAATTGTATGGCGTCAACCGTTCCCTGGACCAGGACTTGGTATTCGTGTATTAGGTGAAGTAACAGAAGAAAAGTTAGAGATCGTTCGCGAGTCAGATGCTATTTTACGTGAAGAAATCAAAAAAGCAGGCCTTGACCGTGATATTTGGCAGTACTTTACCGTGCTGCCGGATATTCGCAGCGTTGGTGTTATGGGGGATGCTCGCACATATGATCATACGATTGGAATTCGTGCGGTGACGTCCATTGATGGTATGACTTCTGATTGGGCCCGCATCCCATGGGAAGTGCTTGAAGTCATTTCAACACGTATTGTTAATGAGGTTCCTCACGTCAATCGAGTGGTATATGATATTACAAGTAAACCACCAGCTACCATTGAATGGGAGTAAAACACGAACGAAAGAAATATAACTTTAAAAAATGTTCGTGATTTTTGTTGACTCTATATTTATTAATTGATATGATTAAGTCGATAATTGAATATGTGAAACAAATACGTCGTATAATTTCGGGGATATGGCCCGAGAGTTTCTACCAAGCTACCGTAAATAGCTTGACTACGAGGTATTTAATATCGCATATATGTTGAAGGGATTCGTTTACCCTTCAGCTATTTTTAGCGTATTAAAAATCTCTATTGTCAAGCGTACCGTTTTACGGTGCGCTTTATTTTTTTAAGAAACTTTAGGAGGGCTTAAAAGGTGAAAAAATACTTTCAATTTGAGGAGCTAGGAACTTCTTATCGTCGTGAATTTATTGGGGGATTAACGACATTTCTTTCCATGGCCTATATTTTATTTGTGAATCCATTTACATTATCGCTTGGTGCAATCCCTGATTTACCAGCAGAAATGAGAATGGATCAAGGAGCTGTCTTTACAGCAACTGCTCTTGCTGCTGCCATTGGTTCTCTTATTATGGGCTTATTAGCAAGGTATCCAATTGCGTTGGCACCGGGGATGGGGTTAAATGCTTTCTTTGCGTTTACGGTCATTTTAACCTTTAACATTCCTTGGCAAACAGCTTTATCAGGTGTATTCGTTTCAGGTCTAATCTTTATTCTTTTAACTTTAACAGGAGTTCGAGAAAAAATTATTAATTCGATTCCAGCGGAGCTTAAATATGCAGTTGGAGCAGGTATTGGTTTATTCATTACGTTCATTGGGTTTCAAAATGCAGGTATTATTGTCAACAATGATGCAGTTTTAGTTGGTTTAGGCGATTTACGAAACCCAGAGACATTACTTGCCATTTTTGGTGTCATTGTAACCGTTATTTTAATGGTCCGTGGCGTGAATGGCGGTATCTTCTATGGAATGCTTATTACATCTATTGTTGGAATTATTTTTGGATTGATTGACATGCCAAAACAAATTGTTGGCGAAATTCCAAGTCTTGCTCCGACTTTTGGTGCGGCCTTTGAAAACTTGGATCAAATCTTTACGATTCAAATGCTTGTTGTCATTTTAACGTTTTTATTTGTTGATTTCTTTGATACAGCAGGAACATTAGTGGCGGTTGCCAATCAAGCAGGACTGTTAAAAAATAATCAATTGCCAAGAGCGGGTAAAGCTTTATTATCAGACTCCATAGCGACGGTTGTTGGAGCGATTTTAGGTACTTCTACAACAACATCTTATATTGAATCATCAGCAGGGGTAGCTGCAGGTGCTCGTACAGGATTTGCTTCAGTCGTTACAGCTGGATTGTTTTTATTATCGTTACTCTTTTCACCGTTATTAGGAGTTATTACAGCTTCAGTAACTGCACCAGCCTTAATCATAGTCGGAATTTTAATGGTATCATCTCTTGGACAGATTCCATGGAACAAATTCGAAATTGCTGTTCCTGCATTTTTAACCATTATTTCAATGCCATTAACATATAGCATTGCAACTGGTATTGCCATCGGTTTCATTTTTTACCCAATTACTATGCTGATGAAAGGTAGAGGGAAAGAAATTCATCCGGTTATGTATGGGTTATTTGTGATCTTTATTCTTTACTTTATTTTCTTGGCAGGGTAATCAAATTGGCAAGTCTAATAGGCTTGCCAATTTTTTATTTACCACCTATTTGTGAGAGGTCATCCCGTGTATATTGAATGGTTGGAAAAATATTGCTAAAATCAGGTTGACAATGATTCGATTTCATCTTAAATATCTCCGGGTTTTTTAGCTTTTGATCAAAACCTATCCAGAGCGGGGGAGAATGAATATGACGGAAGAAATGAAAATCTTGGACAAGCTACTTTCTGATATTCATTCTGGTCGGTATGATGCGAATGATAAATTACCGTCTGAGAATGAACTTGCCGATCAGTTTAAGGTTCCTAGAATGACTGTCCGCAAAGTGTATGAAAGGCTGCAGGAAATGGGCTACATATATTCGCAGCAAGGAAAGGGCAGCTATGTCAAGGACAGACAAATGCAAATTCCCCTCGTTCTTTCCGGAAATGAGAGCTTTACTAAAAAAATGCTTGGACTTGGGTATCCATTTCGTTCGAAAAACATTTTTTGTGAGGAAATCGACTATCATCAAGGTATTTATCATTCCCTCAGTGTGGAGGAAACGGATAGAGTATTTAAAATTGGCCGGCTGCGTCTCGTAAATGATCGACCGATTGCCTTACATGTTTCTTATGTGGCCAAATCCGTATTTGATGATATTGATTCATATGGCAAGAAAATCACGTCTATGTTTGAATATTATCAAAAGAACGGTTTTACTGAATTTGCGTCGAAGTCAAGCTTATTAAAGGTTATATTTCCGACAAAGTTTGAATGGGAAATACTAGAATGTCCATGTTTAATCCCGCTTTTAGTATTGGAAACAGGATGTATCGATCAAAAAACTGGAACTGTACTAGAACATACAGAAATTTTCTATCGAAGTGATTGTTTTAACTTTGTTATTTGAATAATGATTTCATGGAGAGATTCGGTTAAGGAATCTCTTTTTTTTATGCATGTTAACAAAGCCTTAAAAAAAGATTTACAAAAAATTAACGGAATTAACTATTTTTTAAAGTTTATCGACTTGGCAACAAGCTATGCTTAAAGCAGTGAAACAGTTCATCAATTGAGGAGGGGTGAGGATGAAAAGAAAAAGAAGAACGGAAATTTTAATCAACGGAGATCGAAACGTTGCTGTCACATTAGCACGAGAAATATTAGGCAAATATGTAGTGACAACAATTGAAGAACCGAACGACGGTTTAGTGATGGTAAAAGTTCGAGAAACAGCTAAGAACAGTTTGTTCTACTTAGGGGAAGTTTACGTAACGGAATGTAAGGTGGAAATTAACGGGCATATCGGGATTGGCATATTAAAAGGCTATGATCCAGATTTAACATACTATTTGGCGGTGATTGACGCAGCTTATCATGCACAGTTACAAGAAACAGATAAATGGAAGGAAGCTTTGTTGGCCGAAGAAGCGAGAATCAATGAGAGAAGGAAAAAATCCTTTAGAAAAGTCTTAAAGACAAAAGTAAATTTTGAAACGATGGATGTTTAAAAAGGAGCAGAGAGTGGATGAAATTAGATTTTATTCATGATATTCAAAGCGCTTATCGAAAAGTTGTTGATTCCATGTCTAAGCCAGGATTCATTACAAATTTAAAAGATGAAGCGGACAAAGTAGATCTTGAGGCTGGCTGTTTTTCATCGACCCTTGTTTTAGCCATGATGCTTTTAGATACAGAAGTGACTTTTAAAGTCATCTCCAATAGGGAGGAAGAGATAACCCGGTGGATGAACCAACTAACCTATTCGAAAACAGATGAAGTGGAAAAAGCTGATTTCGTTTTTGTGCTACAAGATGTATCTCAAAGTATGTTTGAACAAACGTTTAAACAAGCGAAAATAGGAAGTTTACTAGATCCCCATGAATCCGCAACAGTCATCATTGAAACAGATGAAATTAGGAATGGAAATCAATATGTGTTAACAGGACCGGGGATTGAGGGGGAAAATTATGCAAAAATTTCGATAAAAGGGAATTGGGTAGAGATTAGGGAGCAAAAAAACGCTGAATATCCAATGGGAGTTGATTTAATCTTTGTGGATAAAAGCCACAACCTATTATGTTTACCTAGAACGACGCAAATTTCAATCGAAGGGGGGAGTCTTGATGGGGTATGTGGCAGTTAAAGGCGGTACACTTGCCATTGAGGAGTCGATCAAACGACTAAAATATGAGCGGTTAAAAAAGGGAATCGTCCTTGACCTTAAACAAATTATTGCTGGGATGCGGGGACTGATTGACCAAGTGATGTCAGAGGGCAGTTTATATGACGAAACTCTTGCAGCACTAGCCATTAAACAAGCGGAAGGCAATCCTGAAGAAGCCGTTTTTTTGCTTCGAGCTTATCGCTCCACTTTACCTCGAAAGCATTATTCAAAAACCGTTTATACGAAAGAGATGAATGTTGAGAGAAGGATTTCTGCTAGTTTTAAAGACATTCCAGGCGGTCAAATATTAGGGGCTGCAACGGATTATACCCACCGTTTACTCGATTTTTCTCTCATGGAGGAAACAGACGAGGATGCCATTCATTGGCTTTCGAACTATGAACAAGAACCGATTGATGAAGAAGATGAAACTAGTATTGGTAAATTACCAAAGGTAAGTGATTACTTAAGAAAAGAAGGTTTGTTTTCAGAATGTACAACGGATGATCGCCAGCCAGATGATGTGACGAGAAAAAGCCTGACATTTCCTACTACTCGCAGTCAACGTCTCCAAGTTTTAACGAGAGGTCAGACAGGTGCTGTCACATCGTTAGCGTATGCCGTAATCCGTGGATATGGGAGTCTTCACCCGACGGTAGGAGAATTGCGTGTTGGTTATTTGCCAGTTTACATTGATAGCCCGATCCAATCATCGAATGAGGAAGACGATGCCTATTATATCGGTGAAATTAAAGCAACGGAAGTCGAAATGTTAATTCCCATAACGGTTGAAAAAGCGAACGGAAAAAAGGAAATCGAGTTTGAAATTGGCTATGGTCTTTGCTTTGGCCAAAATGAAACGAAAGCGATTGCGATGGGAATTTTAGACAATAGTCTTGAAAAAGGAAACAAAGATTATCCTACAGGTGATGAAGAATTTGTCCTATATCACATTGATTCGGTTGAATCTACAGGATTTATTTCTCATTTGAAGTTGCCTCACTATGTCACATTCCAATCAAAGCTTGACGTGATCCGTAAAACAAAAAAATAAACAACAAACAAATATAAAAGGAGAGGAACTATGGATATTGCGTATCGTTTTGCTTTTTTTGATGAAGGTTCAAAACGGGAAATTCGCAGATCTACTTTGAAAGCCATTGCCATTCCAGGTTATCAGGTGCCATTTGCTTCAAGGGAAATGCCGATTGCACGTGGTTGGGGAACAGGGGGTCTGCAGTTAACGCTCTCTTTAATTGGAAAGGATGATGTTTTAAAAGTCATTGATCAAGGGTCAGATGAGTCTGTTAATGCGGTAAACATTAAAAAGCTAGTGATGAAAACGACAGGCATTAAAACGACGGAGGAGACAACAGAAGCTACGATTATTCAATCAAGACATCGCATTCCAGAAATTCCTCTTATGGAAGGTCAAATTCTTGTATTACAGGTGCCTCTGCCTGAACCATTGCGTAACTATGAACCGAGCGAATATCGAACGAAGCAGCTCCATGCAGAAAAGGAATACAGCGGCGCTTGGTTGATGCTATTTGAACAAATTATGAAATATGGGCATATGGCATCGGATTTTGATCATCCCGTAATGGTAGAAAATAGATACGTGATGGCACCAAGTCCAATCCCAAGGTTTGATAATCCGAAAATGAATCATTCTAAGGCATTGATATTGCTTGGAGCAGGTCGTGAAAAGAAGATATATGCTATACCTCCATACACGAATGTCGTTTCACTTGCATTTGACGATTATCCTTTTGAAGTGGAGAGCTTTGATGATCAATGCTGCAGTCTTTGTGGAGCTACTGGAGTGTATTTGGATGAATTAATAGATGAAAAAACGGGTGAAACCTATTACCAATGTAATGATACGAGCTATTGTTTATCAAGATTAAATGAGCAAACAGAATCAAGAGGTGTTCAACATGGATGATGTAAGCAATCCAGTATTATCGGTCAAAAAGTTAAACAAACATTTCGGACATGGATGCAGCCAATGCGGAAAGGCGGATTCCGCCGTTTTGGTGAAAAATTTTTGTCCTGTCTGCGGCACAGTTTATGCTTGTCGGGATATTTCATTCGATCTGTATCCTGGAGAGGTTTTAGGCATTGTTGGTGAAAGCGGGAGCGGCAAATCAACATTAATGAGGATGCTTTATTTTGATCAAGAGGCAACAAGCGGCGAAGCTTACATCCGATTTTATCGAGATGGGAAAACAAACGTTTTAAAAGAGTCCTCTCAACAAAAAAGGTATATTCGCAATCACCTTATGGGGAAAGTTTATCAAAATCCGATTCTCGGTTTACGCATGAATTTTTCCTCAATCGGCAATATTGCAGAAAAACTCATTGCAGCAGGAAACAGAAATGTCGAGCAGATGATGCGAAGAGGACAAACATTACTTGAGGAAGTAAACATTCCAGTATTTCGGATGAAGGAAGAACCGCAAAAATTTTCGGGGGGGATGCAGCAAAGAGTTCAAATCGCCAAAGCATTGTCTAATAATCCGCCGATTCTTCTTCTTGATGAAGTGACTACTGGTCTTGATTTGTCTGTTCAAGCAAATGTATTAGATTTAATTCGGAATTTAAAGCGCGAACTACATATCAGCATGATTGTTGTTTCTCACGATTTAGGTGTCATTAGAATGCTTGCCGACCGAACTTTAGTGATGCTAGAAGGGAAAGTCATCGAACAAGGGTTAACCGATCAAATTTTGGAAGATCCACAGCATTCCTATACACAGCAGCTCGTCCATTCATTATTATAATTAGTTTTTTAGGATATTTTGGGAATGGAGGAAATAAAGTGTATCTAATTACAAACGGAAAAATTATAACAGAAGAAGCCATTCTTGATGGCTATGATCTTCTCATTGAAGGAGATAAAATCAAAAATATTGATCGAAATGGAAAAATCGTTTTGACGGAGGGAACGGAAGTCATCGATGCAGCCGGCGGATACGTTGCCCCTGGATTTATCGATCTTCATTCCGATTATATTGAGCACATGGCAGCGCCTAGACCTACGTCGTTAATGGATTTTCATTTAAGTCTTCGCGAGGCGGAAAAAGAGTTAATCTCTCATGGGATTACAACGATGTTTCATTCACTCTCCATTTATAAAAGCTCGGAATTTACACATAAACCGATCCGTGAACCTGAAAATGTCAGGAAATTTATCGAAATGATTTATCAAACCCATCAAACGAAGCATTTAGTACGTCATCGGTTTCATGCTCGTTTTGAAATCGATAGCATCGAGGAAGTAGAGAACTTAAAAACCTATATTGCTGAAAATAAAGTGCACTTAATTTCATTTATGGATCATACTCCAGGTCAAGGACAATACAGAGACTTAGAGATTTACAGAAAAACTGTAAAAGGCTACCAGGAGATTAGTGATGAAGAGATTGATCAAGTGATTACGAAGCATCAACAAAAGGAAAAGCTAACACTTGACGGAATAAAGGAAATTGCACGGTTAGCGAAGGAAAAAGGAATTGCTATCGCTTCTCATGACGATGACTCTTTAGAAAAACTAGATCTAGTAAAAAGCTTTGGTGCAACGATCAGTGAATTTCCGATTACATTAGAAATTGCTAAAAACGCAAAAGAAAAAGGAATGCTGACGGTCGCTGGAGCACCAAATGTCCTCTTAGGAGGCTCCCACAGCGGAAATTTATCTGCGCAAGAGGCGATTCGACATGGATTCATTGACATCTTATGCAGTGATTATTATCCGCCATCATTGCTTCATGCTGTTTTTATTATGAAGGAAGAGTGTCATCTCGACTTAGTAGAAATGTTTAAGCTTGTAACCCTAAATCCAGCAAAAGCCGTAAACTTAGATGATCAAATAGGCTCTATTAAAGAAGGGAAAAAAGCAGATTTATTAATTATAGAAAAAATTGAGCTGGATTTTCCAGTGATTACATCTTGTTTTGTAGATGGACGCTTAATCTTGAAAACAAATTATAGAATTTAAGGTGAAAGGAAGCTGCTATGGTAGAGAAAAAGTTATCTAAACAGCCTTATATCCATGAAAATTGTCAAATGTTTAATACGGAATTAGGAGAGTACACGGAGGTCGGAGCTCACAATTATTTCGAAAATGTGAAGCTTGGAGATTATTCCTACACGGGACAGTTTTGTATTTTGCAAAATGTGGAGGTTGGAAAGTTTTCCAACATTGCTGCGATGGTGCGAATTGGCCCAACCGCTCATCCGATGGAGCGGCCGACTTTACATCATATTACATATCGGAGAAAAATGTACGGAGTCGATAAAAAGGATGATGAAAAATTTTTAGCATGGCGGACTGAACAAAAAACATACATCGGCCATGACACATGGATTGGCCATGGGGCCATTATCATGCCGGGAGTAAAAGTCGGTAATGGTGCTGTAGTAGGGAGCGGTGCCATCGTTACGAAGAATGTTGATCCTTATTCCATTGTTATCGGAATACCGGCAAAGCACTTGCGGTATCGATTTGATGATCAAACGATTAAAAGGTTAGAAGAAATCAGGTGGTGGGACTGGTCATATGAAACGATAAAGAACCGAATTGAAGACTTGTCTTCAAATATTGAAACATTTCTAGATAAGTACGGTGGAAGTAGGTGATCTAGTGGAAAATATCCTTGAAGTTGAGAATTTATCGAAAACATTTCGCTTGCATAACGTCAATAAGGAAATTCATGCCATTGAAAATATTAGTTTTTCTGTAAAAGGAGGTGAATTCGTCGGCATTACCGGTAAGAGCGGAAGCGGAAAATCAACCATTTTAAAGTGCATTTATCGTACTTACTTGCCTCAAGGTGGAGACATTTGGTACAAATCGGAAAAATTTGGTCCTATCAATCTACGAGAAGCGACGGAAAGAGAAATAATCTATTTGCGAAAGTTTGAAATCGGATATGTATCACAATTTTTAAATGCTCTGCCTCGGATCACGGCAAGAGAGTTGGTTAAACAAGCGATTGTGGAAATGGGATATAAGGAAGCTTATGCGGAGGAAGAAACAGAAAAAATATTGACACATTTCGAGCTAGATCCTGAATTATGGGATAGTTATGTTGCAACTTTTTCAGGGGGTGAGAAGCTCCGTCTGAACATTGCACGAGCAATGGTCAAACGGCCAAAGCTATTGCTTTTGGATGAACCGACAGCAAGTCTCGATGATGAATCAAAAGAAAAGGTAAGGGAGCTGATGGAACAGCTCTCTCACGAAGGAACGACGATGCTGGGAATTTTTCATGATACTTTGTTCATGCAAAATTTATGTGATGTAGAATATCGGATGCAGGAAGGTCAATTAGTAAATTTTCGGAAAAGAAGCATTTAACAAAAGATTAACATTTTTTAATAATTCAATAATTTTTTTTAACAGTCACTTTACAGTCATCTTATATATTCAAATTATAGTCATGAAAAATATTCAATTTTGGAAGAAAAGGGGTATAAACATGAAAAAATGGGCATTGTCTATTTGTCTCACCTTGATTTTTGCCATTATTCTATCTGGCTGTTCAGAATCAACAGGACAGGAAGGGGAGTCCTCACCAAAAGGAGACGATACGATTACGATCGCGTGGTATCCGAATGAATCAGGTGAAGATTTGAAAGCAGCACGTGAAGAGATCTCGAAAGTGATTGAGGAAGCAACTGGAAAGAAGGTAGAGCATAAAACGACAACTGATTACATTATTGCGATTGAGGCGATTGCAAACGGAAATGCTGATTTGGCGTTCATGGGAGCACAAGGATACATAGAAGCTCATAACAAAAATGAAAAAGTGCTGCCCCTTGTTGTTCCTAGTGGTGAATCTGGAACGTTAGACGATGCTTTGTACTATAGCTGGTTGGCGGTAAACAAAGGTGATGAGGAAGAATACAAAAGCGGAGACGGCTTTTCCATTGACAATATTGCTGGAAAGAAATTTTCCTTTGTTTCTAATAGCTCCACTTCTGGCTTTAAAGTTCCTTCATCTGGGATTGTTTCCTACTTTAGTAAAAAGAATGAATATAAAGATTTAACTGCCGACGACCTGCTAGAAGGAGGAGAGGATAAGTTTTTCAGTGAAGTGCAATTTGGTGGCTCTCACCAAGGTTCTGCAGTGAACCTACTTTCTGGAAAAGTGGATGTTGCAGCATTTTGTGACACATGCGTTAACAATTATGTTGAATTAGTGGATGGAGAGGAAAACAAACCGGGAGCCGTATATAAAGTCAAAAAAGATGCAGCTGAGCCTTTTCATACTGTTCCAGAAAAGGAGTTTGTCCTAATTTCAGTTACACCAGTATTAAATGCTCCATTTGTTGTTAATACGGAAACCGTGTCAGAAGAAGACCGCAAGAAGCTGTTAGAAGCCTTTGTTTCCGATGAAGTTGCCAACAATCCGAAGATTTTCGTACCGGAGGATTCTGATTTTACTGGTTTATTCAGTAAAAAAGGCAACGAACGTTTCGTCGAAGTAGAGGATTCATGGTTTAATCCGATTCGGGAATTATCAAATTAAAGATAGAAAAAATCTGCTGGAGAGGGATACTAGATGAATGTCGTATTAGAACTCCATAACGTTTCAAAGCGTTATGGAACGAATACAATGGCGCTTAATGACATTAACTTCGCTGTGAATGAAGGAGAATTTGTTTCAATCATTGGTCCATCGGGGGCAGGGAAATCGACCCTCCTCCGGTGTATCAACCGTATGATTGATGCAAGTAGTGGAGAAATCATTTTTGATGGTGTCAACGTTTTGAATTTAGGAAAAAAAGGATTAAGAAGGTTGCGAACAAAAATTGGTATGGTATTTCAACATTACAATCTAGTCAATAGATTAAGTGTAATTGAAAATGTTCTTCACGGAAGGCTTGGCTATAAATCAACATTGACAGGAGTATTAGGTTTATACAGTGAAGAGGAAAAAAGACAAGCCATTTATATTCTCGGATTATTGGGGTTAGAGAATCAAGTATATAAACGGTGTGATCAGTTAAGCGGCGGGCAAAAACAGCGTGTCGGAATTGCCAGAGCTTTAATTCAAAATCCTAAAGTGTTATTGTGCGATGAACCAATTGCTTCCTTAGATCCAAATGCAGCAAAAATCATTATGGACCACTTAAAAAATATTTCCTCTACTTTAGGAATTACTTGTCTTGTAAACTTGCACCAAGTCGATGTCGCTTTAAAGTACTCTGATCGCATCATCGGTATTAATAATGGCAGAAAAGTTTACGATGGTTCACCGAAAGAAATAACAGAAGAGATCGTACACAATATTTATGGATCTGAAGTAAAGGAACTGATTCTTTAATGTAGGTGAAAAATATGCAAGCAGATATCTTTTTAAAAAGAAGAAGAAATTTCTCCTTGATATTTTTATTGCTGATTGCTTTCACGTATCTTTCTATGTATATAACAGAGTTTCAGATTGTCAAAGGTTTAACTTCTTTCACCAAAGCCGTGCAATGGGCATTTTCCAATTTTTTTCCTGATGCAAAAGCGATGGAAAAGCTTCCAGATATTTTGGATAAATTACTAGAAACCGTATTAATATCCATTTCTTCTACTACGATAGCCGCCATTTTTGCTACGTTTTTCGCCTTATGCGGATCGAAATCGACAAAAATCAATGGTCTATTAAGTACTATAAGCAGAGGTATTGCTACTATTTCCCGTAATATTCCGGTTGCTGCATGGGCGATGATATTGCTCTTTTCTTTTGGACAAAGCTCCATAACGGGATTTTTTGCTCTTTTTTTCGCCTCCTTTGGTTTTTTGACACGTTCATTCATGGAAACGATTGATGAAGTGAGCAATAGTTCTGTTGAGGCATTACGAGCGACGGGTGCCCAATATTTTCCGATTATTTTTCAATCAGTCATCCCATCTAGTCTGCCTCAAATGATCAGTTGGGTACTGTTTGAGATTGAAACGAATATCCGAAGTGCTACTTTAGTCGGGATTCTAACTGGAACAGGAATTGGTTTTTCTTTTGACTTGTATTATAAAAGCTCCAATTATAGTGCAGCGAGTTTAGTAGTCATCGTCATTGTGTTAACGGTATTTGTTATTGAGTATCTTTCCAATTCGATTCGAAGGGTCATTTTATAACGAATACTTCCTTTTCAAATTATTATCAGAGAATTAGGGTGATGATATGAATAATGAAGGATTGATGAAAGCACGAAGCACGGTAAAAGATAGTGGGGATATATTGTATACAGATAAAATAAAAGTCAAACCTTTAACGAAGGCGTCGATTGTCATTCGACTAACATTGGTTGCATTATTGATGATCACTGTTTATGGATTTGCGATGTTTGATTATGGGGAAACGGGTTTGTTTACTGGTTTAAAAGAGACATTTCTTAACTTTAAAACGATGTTTTTAGAAGCTAGCTTTTCCCGTTTAACGATTACAGATGCGATTTATCAAGTTCTCATTACCTTGGGGCTTGCTTTTTTAACAACAATATTCGGTGCCATTATTGCGCTTTTTTTAGGATTGTTAGCGGCACAAAATTTATCGAATCAATACGTTTCCAATATAATTAGAGCTTTTGTTGCATTTATTCGGGCAGTTCCTACAGTATTATGGGTGCTCATTTTTTCTATTGCTGCAGGTCTTGGAAGTGTTGCTGCTGTTATTGGTATGACTTTTCATTCTGTCGGTTATTTGATTAAAGCCTACTCCGAATCATTCGAAGAATTAGACGAAGGAGTAATAGAAGCATTAAAAAGTTGCGGAGCTAATTGGTGGCAAATTGTCTTTCAAGCAGTCATTCCTTCTTCGATCACTTATTTAATTTCCTGGACGTTTATAAGGTTTGAGATCAATTTTTCCGTTGCCGTCGCGATGGGAGCAGCTGCTGGTGCCGGCGGTATTGGTTTTGATTTGTTTATGGCTAGCGGATTTTATTTTGATCTAAGGGAAATCGGGATTATTACTTATTTCATACTTGCATTAGCAATGGTTTTAGAAGTTATTTCTTCAAGAATGAAATTGAATTTGCGTGTAAATCATTAAGGATCTAGGGGAGTTGAGCGGTGATGATTGATTTGCATTGCCATTCCAAAATATCGGACGGCACGTTAACGTTGTTTGAATTAATCTTTCTTGCGAAAGAAAAAGGAATCACTCATTTGGCGATTACCGACCATGATACGACGAAAGGAATAAAGGAAGCGCAAAATATCGGGGAACAACTAGGAGTAACCATTATACCAGGTATTGAAATATCAGCTTATGACTTTATTAGACAACGTAGAGCTCATATATTAGGTTTTTTTGTTACGCCAGAACATGAAGCGATTGAAAAACTTTGTGCCCCCCTTTTAAAAAAACGGCATCAAGTATCATATGAAATGACGCAAAAAATTATCCAAGAAGGCTATAAAATTACTTGGGAAGAAGTAGAGCGATACGCTGAAGGTGGAACAGGTGTGTATAAGCAGCATATTATGCACGCTTTGATAGATAAAGGATATACTGACAAAATATACGGTGATCTTTATAAGAAGCTTTTTTCAAAGGGCGGGGAAGGGGTCTCGCCTGGAATCGCACATATTCCTCTACAGTATGTGGATGTGAAAAAGGCGATACTTGCGATACGGGAAGCAGGAGGTATACCCGTACTAGCTCATCCGAAACAGTTTGATAATTTTGATGCAATTGCTGAGTGGGTGGAAATGGGTTTAGATGGTATTGAAGTAGTGCATCCTTTACATAGACCTGAGGACGAGGAACTTGCCAAATATTATGCGGACAAATTCGATCTGATTGAAACAGGCGGATCTGATTTTCACGGTTTTTACGGGGATTCGGAATTAGGAAGCAAAAATGCTGGAATTGATCGATATGAAAAACTATTAGAGCGATATAGAAGATTACATGGAAGAAAGAATAAAAATCTTCATATTTAAAACGGAGACGGTTCTTTCTGTAAGATTTAATAGTATTTATATCGGACTGTTGAGTTATATAGAAAAATTTTACCCATGATTATTTACAGATAAATTGAAATAATTAATTGAAGTAAGGGTTTTGATGTCCGTTGAAATCTACTAGTTTTGTTTTATCCTTATATAGTAAGAAAACCGCACTTTCTGTGAATATTGAAGTAATGACATGATAATAGAAAGACGGTTTTCTTTTTATTTTTGCCTTTTTTCTCATGAATGTTGCGATAAAATTATTACAAAGTTGTTTCCAGAAGGGAATGGGTGGTACGCCGATTGCGGAAGCAGCACCCCTTACATCAAATGACAGTGATTCATGTGTTTAAGTCCAAGTTTACGAAAACAGTCCTATTTTTTGAAGAAGGGCCTCCTTTGTCTTTTTAGGATTTTATTATCAGGTATTCGTTTATTTTAAAAAACGAAGTAGCGAAGCAGTTGACAACCATATATAATGCTGGTATATTATTAAACGTTCTGTTTGAAGTGTTTAAAAAAGTTGTTGACAAGTTATTAACAAAATGTTAAATTAATAAAGTCGCAATTGGAATTAAACAATTCTTGAAAACTTTTAAAAAAGTTATTGATTTTATTAATCGAATAAGATATCATAATAACTCTATTGGTGATCTTTGAAAACTAAACAAAACGAAGCGTTCCGTTAATTCTTTTTAATGAGCAAGGAACATCGACTAAAGACGTCCCATCCTGTGACAACGTCGATGTCAGCACTTCCATGTGCAAGTTCCATCTTTTTTCGGAGAGTTTGATCCTGGCTCAGGACGAACGCTGGCGGCGTGCCTAATACATGCAAGTCGAGCGGACGGAAGGAGAGCTTGCTCTC